>NZ_JAVAXX010000103.1:0-19671 GCF_042709275.1 Bacillus sp. LR_5
GTTACTTGGGTATTCTAGAGATCTCTGACCAATTTCAGAATAGGTTGATTCATAACGTATTGTTGGATGGTACGGCATCTCTGCAGAAGATATTGGCAAGTTAACAACAGACTTAGCTGAGAAATGACAGGGTCTATTAAGTGAGGGTACGAAAATTCTTACGCGTGAAAATGAAACATATATTACATTTGTTGATTCTATGGGAGTATTAGCCGAAATAGAAAGTAAGACATTCCCCAAGAGGAAATAAAAGGACTAAACGGGTGGCTTGCTACAGAAGGTCTTTCCTTGTTTATATGGAGAAAACAGTGTTTTAGCAAGGGAGATAGTAGATGATAGAAGTGGGCAGAGTTATCAGAAAACGTATCTGTAAAAAAATAATTCTAAAATTCCCTCGAAATATTTTGAGAGCATCAAAAGCCAAAGAGCAAATTTTGAGATGAACCGAAGATGCATGTAAACTAAAGGGAAATCCTAAAATTAATAGGGGCGATATGATGAAAAAGATTATTAAAGGAAGTTTGCTGCGCGACAATCCCGAGAAGGCAATGCACTTATATTATGGAATATGTTTAGGAATCTGGCTGATTTATAATTTGGTGACATCCGGCTCCCCTGGACTGCCGCTTATGATTTTAGCCGGAGGAAATCTGATTTACGTTACAATCTTGAAAAAGAAAGAAGAAACGTGAAAAACACGCACCTCAGTGCGTGTTTTTTATTTAAAAACGTTGTGAAGACCCTCTTCCATTTCTTCTGATGACGGATACCACTTTGTCACCAGATCCCGAAACAGCCGTTCCGCAAAAAGAATCTCTTCCTCCGTATATCGGTCAAAAAATGACAGAAAACGCTGTTCGACCTTCTGGTGATAATATTTGTGCAAACTGTGCAGTTTTTTTCCGGCCGGTGTCAATCGGAAGTAGACCTCCTTTTTGTTATCGCTGAGCTGTGTTCTGTGAAGGAAGCCTGCGCCGAGCAATTTTGTGCTGATGCGCGATACAGTCGCTTTTGTCGTATTCATTTTTTCTGCAATAGACGTGACATTGATTGGTTCATTGTCCCCAACACAAGAAAGAACATGAATTTCTGTCATCGACAATTGAGATTTACTCCCGTGCTCGGCATCCAGCTTCTTCAATTCGTCAGACAAAAAGGCTTTAATGAGCCCCTCCCACTTCTCCTGCTGATGAATGAGCTCCGCATATAATTCAAAAATATTGCGTTTCGTATGATCTGTATTCATCGGGTTTTCCATCCTTTTTCATTCGATTGTTTCTTCTATCATACCGTTTTGTTACAGATGAAACAATCGAATTGAACTACACCCGGCTGGCAACGGAAATCCAGCGGCTGATCCCTGCTTGAATCACCTCGGCACAATCGGGCTCCGATGCCCCCACTGCCCAGGCAACATGTCCATCAGGGCGAATCAAAATCGTATGCACGTCCCGCAACTTTTCATTAGGTTCTGCAAGCGAGGCGTTTACCGTACGTAAGCCTTTTAATCGACTATGATCACAAGCCTCCTGTGTCAGCGACAGCAAAACGAATGTCCCGTTATGGAGACAGCTGTACAGCCGTTCCGAACTGCCGTCTGAAAGAATCAGCTCCATATCAGGAAGCCTTGACCCGTTCAAACGATGCGGCGGCATGTTAGGATCAGCTTCATACCTGACATCGAGCGCAGAAATTTGTCCCGCTACATATCGATTCACTTCAGGGAAGGCGAGCAGTTCCGACATCATACTTCGCAAATGGAGGCCTGCTTGATTGAAATCAAACAGCTTTGTTTGTGCCTCTGTGTTCCTCAGGAGCCCTTCAGCAGCTGGGTGCCGTTCCTTATGGTAGCTGTCCAAAAGCCATGAAGGTGCAACGCCCTTGACGGCCGCCGCCAGCTTCCATCCAAGGTTCATTGCATCCTGTAGGCCAACATTCAGCCCTTGGCCGCCCGCTGGAAAATGAATATGCGCCGCATCCCCAGCGAGAAAGATTCTGTCGTCCCGATACCGCTTCGCTTGGCGCGCGGCGTTCCCGAACCGCGACATCCAAGAAGGCTCGGTTAAACCGAAGTCAGTTCCGCAAATTCGTGCGAGATCAGCTTTCAGCTCCTCCTCAGTGACAGGCACATCTTTCGGCGTCTGCGTGCGATAAGGGCTGATCACGACGACACGGTATTGGTCCGGAGAAAGTGGAACAATCATGACACCGCCCTCTTTTGTGCAAAGGGACAGCACTCCTGACGGCGGCGGAGAAAGGAGCGCCACATCTCCAAGCGCAGCGGTGACAGTGCCGTCTGTTCCTGGAAACTCGATTCCAGCCTGTTTCCGGACGGTACTTCCTGCTCCATCGGCACCAACGACAAACATGCTCGTGATCGTCCGCAGACTGCCTCCCCGATCCTTAAAAATCGTTTGCGTCTCTGTCCCGTTTTGCGTAACCGACAATGCCTCTGCCCCTCGAAACACCTCTGCTCCCAGGCTTCGCGCATGTTCCTCGAGCAGCTGCTCTGTTTTGGCCTGCGGAAGCAAAAGCGTGTAAGGACAGCTCGTATCCAAGCCTGAAAAATCAAGACGGGTATCCAGCATAGAAAAGTGCCCGGAAGGTATCTTGCTTCCTTTGGATACGAAACGTTCCAACAGCCCTCTCATCTCAAGGAGCTCCAACGTCCGGGGATGGAGGGTCAACGCCTTGGAATGCGGAACAGGCTTTTCAAGGCGCTCAATCACACATGTTTTCACTCCGGCCATCGCAAGCTCGGAAGCCAGCATAAATCCGACCGGCCCTCCCCCTATAATCACTGCTTCTACATTCATCTTAATCACTCCTTTTGTTTCATACAAAACGAACAAAAACCAATAAAATAAACGAAAAAATAAAAACCATTTTCATTTTTTTGTTACACACGTAACAATTTAAATTATAACCTCTTACAAATTTTTCTTCAACACATTTTTCCAAACCAGCACAAAAAAGACGCCTCTTCAATTGGCGTCTTTTTATTCAGCATCAGAGATAACACCGACAATATTTTTTTCTCTTATCGGACCAAAGTGCCGACTGTCGAAGCTGTATATGCGATTATCTCCAACAACAAAATATTGTCCTTTCGGCACTTTGCTTGTTCCTGTCACATCTTTCAAGGTAAAATCACCCGTTACATGACTTCCAGCAGAAACTGATTTCAAATGCTTCAAAAATGGTTCAGCAACCTGCTTTCCGTTCACATACAGCTGATCATCTTTATATTTGATCGATTCACCGGGCAAGCCGATTACCCGCTTAATCAGCACTTTTTGATCAGGCCCTTTAAAAAGGACAATATCAAAACGATGGATGGTTTTAAATCGATGTGAGAATTTATTGACCAACAGTTCGTTTCCTTCCTGAAAGGTCGGGTTCATACTAACGCCTTCTACCTTGTAATCAATAAAGACGGCATTTTTAACCTGAATGGCGAGAACAACGGACACTACACCGGCAAGAAACCAAAACCGTTTTTTCATGTTACTGTCTCCCTCCATCATGCTCACGCTGACTGGCTCTCACATGCAGGTACCGCTCTACCTTTTTGCCGACATACCATAAGATAGTGATCACCAATACAGCAATGACCGTTCGAATCGGCTGTGTAATCAGTGCGTGCAGATCATATCCGATGAAGCTGATCATAAAAATCATGACAAGCTTCCCCGAAGCTGCCGCCAAAATAAACGGCCGCGTTCCGATCCTCGACAAACCGGCAACAACATTCACCGCGGCTGACGGTGTAAACGGAAAACAAAGCAGAAGAAACATGGGACCGAAGCCGTGCCTCTCCACCCATAACATCAGCTTTCTGACCGAAGGATGACTGCGGATAAAACCAAGCAATCTTCTCTGTCCGTATTGACGGACAATCAAAAATACGAGAATAGATCCAGCAGTTGATCCCGCCCAAGACAGGATGAATCCTTCCCACAGACCAAACGAGTTTGTATTTGCCACCACAAACACGATCAGCGGCAAAAACGGGAGAAATGCTTCAATTAAAGGCAGCAGCACAGCAATAAGCGGACCGAAAGCCCTATAGCTTTGAAATAATTCAGTTAAATGTTCTTGTGTGAAATAGGATAAAAAATGCTCCAACATTTATACTCCTTACCGGGTTTGTCTATCCTTATTCTACACATTATCAGCAGAAAACTAAAAAGTTTTGGCGATTTTTTCTGTCTTGAAACATTTCACCAGCCGATATAGAATACAAATAGAACAAACGTTCCCATTAGAAAGAAGGAGTCAGCAATGCCGAATCTGCAGGAGGAAATATACGAATTAATTGAACGGGCTCTCTTTTTGCCCATGGCCATTACGATTTTTAATCGTGATCTCGCCGGAATTGAGCAAAGCACATTAAAATTGAAGCATCCTTATAAACAGCTTATCAGCGAATCATTAAAAATAGCACAAAAGGATTTGATGGAGGTCAGAAAAGAGCTGAGGAAAAGAAAAATTGCGATACACGAGGCGGAACGCGATGAGGCCTTTACGCTTTATGTATTTGTGATCGATGGTTATGAAGAAAAGCACCGCTATTTTAATCCGCGAATTCGGGAGCAGGTCAGCGAATTATTAACATTCTATTTATTTGCCCCGGACAGGCCATGAGTCTTTTGAATCATTCTGTACTCTCCCAAGATTGCCCGCTCCCTCTTCGGGCAATTCCAACAATAAATTTCAGACAATTCCCACTATACAAACAAAATAAATTTATTTATAATTCGAACCACAACCTTTCGCCCCAAAAAATGACATGTGCCGCCATATCTGCGACATCATTTTCAGTACGCTTGGGCTTGCACACCCCAATCCTAAAAGAGAAGGAGGATTCTATGAAACTGATTCACGTTCTCGCCGCTTTGCCCTTTATCGGAATCTTACTCGGCATCCCTTTTGCAAATAAAGTGACTCCCTATGTGTTCGGCATGCCGTTTATTCTTGCCTATATCGTGATGTGGGCTCTTTTGACCTCTGCGTTGATGGCGATTGTGTATGTCCTCGATAACGAAAATAAAAAGGAGGAAGCAGAATGAACGCAGCTCTCATCATCATTTTCGGCGTCCTGCTTTTGAGTATTTTTCTCGGCATACGCGCCCAAAAAGGAAAAGATATGAACCTTGAGCAGTGGACGGTCGGAGGCCGCGGCTTCGGAACCGTATTCGTGTTCTTATTGATGGCAGGCGAAATTTATACCACATTTACGTTTCTCGGCGGAAGCGGCTGGGCCTACGGGAAAGGCGGACCGGCCTTTTACATCATCGCCTACGGATGCCTGGCTTACATCCTTTCTTATTGGCTTCTGCCGGCGGTTTGGACGTACGCGAAACAGCATAAGCTGATGTCACAGTCTGATTTTTTCACCAAAAAATATAACAGTCCGCTGCTTGGCGTGCTCGTTTCACTGGTCGGCATCGCCGCGCTCATTCCGTATCTTGTGCTGCAGCTGAAAGGCCTCGGGCTGATTGTATCGGAAACATCGTACGGCAAAATCTCTCCGACCGCCGCCATCTGGATCGGCGCCATTTCGATCACGGTTTACGTTATGGTATCCGGCATTCACGGGTCTGCCTGGATATCGGTTGTGAAAGACATCATGATTTTGGTTGTCGTTCTGTTTTTAGGTGTGTATTTGCCAATTCATTACTACGGCGGATTTCAAGACATGTTTCAGCAGATTGAAACGGCAAAGCCAGGCTTTCTTACGCTTCCCGAAACGGGGCAAAGTGCGGCCTGGTTCAGTTCAACCGTGCTCTTGACAGCACTTGGGTTTTACATGTGGCCTCATACGTTTTCCGCTTCGTATTCAGCCGAAAACCCAAAAGTCTTTCGCAAAAACGCCATCATCATGCCTTTATACCAGCTGGTCCTGCTCTTCGTCCTTTTCGTCGGCTTTGCGGCTATCCTGCAAGTTCCTGGTCTGAAAGGCGCAGACGGGGATCTATCGCTTTTGAGACTGTCACTGCAAACATTTGACCCTTGGTTTGTCGGGATTATCGGTGCCGCCGGACTGCTGACAGCGCTTGTGCCGGGGTCTATGATCTTAATGTCTGCCTCCACGCTGTTTGCAAAAAATGTGTACAAAGTGTTCGCGCCCCGCACGACAGAACAGCAAGTATCGGTGCTTGCTAAGTTTTTAGTGCCGGTGATCGCGCTGGTTTCGGTGTACTTTACCTTCAAGGGCGGGAATACCATCGTTACGCTGTTATTGATGGGCTACAGCCTTGTCACACAATTATTTCCGGCCCTGCTGTTCAGCCTGTTCAAGCATAATATGGTGACGAAGCAGGGAGCCTTTGCCGGCATCATTACAGGTGTCGGAGCGGTTTCTTATATTACATTGACGGAAACGACGATCAGCACTTTATTTCCCGCGCTGCCTCAAGCAGCAAAAGACTTAAATGTCGGCATAGTCGCCCTGCTTTTGAATATTACCGTCATGGTAGCTGTAAGCTTTGCGACAAGAAAAACGAAAAGTGCTGCGGCTGATCAGGCGGCATAAATCATAAAAAAGCAATCTGGACATCAGATTGCTTTTTCTTGTTTAACGTTCGCAGGCGATATAATCTTTGTCGCGGTCTTTCTTTTTATTGGCATCATAAAGCGCCTTAGAGACATAAGGCTTGTACTTTGTTTTTCCGCCTTTGTTTTTCACCTTCGACGTGCGGGCCACCCCGCCTTTGTATACTTTGTTTAACTCCTTGCAATTCTTATAGACCTTCACCTTTGTTTTGGCTTCCGCCACATGGTCAGATCCATATGAAAAACCGAAAACGAGACCGAGTGACAGCAAAACCGCAGCCGCTTTTTTCATGACGTTACACTCCCCCTTATATCCAATATTTAGTTGATTTATAGCCCGAATTTATCATAATTCATATAGTCTTATTTGACAAGATAAATATGGAAGAAGGGTTTGTTTTTTCTTGTTTTCTTTGTCTTTCAGTGTTCAATCTGCCAAAACATGTTTTTCTCTATATGCTCAGGGGTACACATACGAATGTACACCAAACAGAAAAGGAGCGTTGATGATGTCTGATTCAAATCTTAGCAATCCTTTAACAGCATTTTTTCATGATGAATTTCCTGAACAATACCAAGAACCGCCTGGCCTGCAGCAGAACATGAAGCCTGTGCCGGATTGCGGAGAGAAAAGCTACAAAGGATCTGGCAAGCTGACTGGACGAAAAGCGCTTGTCACCGGCGGCGATTCCGGTATCGGCCGCGCTGCCGCGATTGCTTATGCCCGGGAAGGTGCCGATGTAGCCATTAACTACCTGCCTGTGGAACAGCCTGATGCTGAAGAGGTGAAAGAACTGATAGAAGCAGAAGGGCGAAAAGCAGTGCTGATTCCCGGAGACTTGAGTGACGAATCCTTTTGCCAGAATTTAGTCAAACAGGCGCAGGAGGAGCTCGGCGGGCTGGATGTGCTAGCACTGGTTGCCGGCAAACAGCAAGCAGTCGAAAACATCGAAGACCTGCCTACTGAACAAATCTATAAAACATTTGAAGTGAACGTCTTTTCCCTTTACTGGGTTGTAAAAGCGGCACTTCCGTTGTTGCCGGAGGGCGCATCAATTATTACGACCACCTCAGTTGAAGGCTACAATCCAAGCCCGATGCTGTTAGATTACGCAGCAACGAAAAACGCCATTATCGGCTTTACCGTCGGACTAGGAAAACAACTGGCTTCCAAAGGCATCAGAGTAAACTCTGTTGCGCCTGGGCCAATCTGGACACCGCTGCAAATTTCCGGTGGACAGCCGACGGAAAATATCCCAAAATTCGGCCAAGGCACCCCGCCCGCTCCATTAAACCGCGCTGGGCAGCCAGTAGAATTGGCAGATGTTTATGTATTCTTAGCTTCAGAGAATTCAAGCTATGTGACATCTCAGGTATATGGCATCACCGGCGGAATTCCGACAGCCTAAAGCAGGAGAAGGAGCTGCCCTGTTTGGTCAGCTCCTTTCTTTTTTTCTAATACCGCTCCCCGAGCTCACGCAAAATAAAATCATAAATCATCTTCGTCCGCTCTTCCTTCGGATACAGCATAAATTCCTGCCGTTTTGGCACACGGTGTTCGATTCTGTCTTGGAATTTGGTTCTTAGCCATGCTGTCCGGTATACCTGGTTCTCGAACGAATTGCAGGAGATCGGCAGCTCCATTGTTTTCCCATTCGAAAACGTCACTTCCGTATCGTCGAATTCAGTCGGTTTGAATTCTTTCACATGCACATGGGAAATCCAGCCGCATTGGGGTCTTGTCGAAGAAAGTGTAGGGAATAAAAAGATTTGATTCGAAGGGTCCACCATGATCGGTGGTTTGTGTGAAATTTTTGTCACTTCATAAGTTCCTGCTTTTCTTCCCGCATAGCTTGATCCGAAAAACCGGCAGCTTCTGTCGACAATTTGCAGCGGCTTCATGCTGACGTAAAACACGCAGTCTTTTTCAATAATTTTGGAACAAATTTTGCCGTCGATTTCTTCTGGCAGCACGGCAATTGTTGCGCCGTTCACTTCATACGATTCTAAAGGTGCGTCTGTTTTCTGACTCATATTATGGCCTCCATCCTTTTTCTGCAAAATTTATACTAATAATCTATCATCTGTTTTTATAAAACGACAGGTTTTTTTAACAAATGAGCTAAAATCATCTTTTAATGATATTTATTGGTACTAAATCACTAGTAATAACCCGGTTTTACATTCGTAAGATCTTCCGGTTCACGGCATTTTGCAGGATATGTCGATAGATTGCCAAGTATTAGTTGTCTAAAAATTATAAAAATTTATTGATTTTTTCGACCGTTATCCATATACTATAAAAAAGGCATTGGGGGGATTCTTTATGAAAGAGAAAAAATCGTACACTGAGCTCATGAAGTCCCGCAACACGCAAAAAACAAAAGAATTCGATGTCACAATGACGGATATTTACATTCAAATGGTGCTCGATGAATCCTTGTATAACCGTCGGCTTGCCATGCTGACGGACCAAATTAACAAAGCCTTGGACGAAAAAGATAAAGATGCGTTTCTTACGCTCTCTAAAGAATATGCAGCGCTCAAGCAGAGCTAATAAGCCAATCCTTCAAGGATTGGCTTTTTATTATCCGTTCACAATTGTTCCGCCATTGACGTGAATCGTCTGTCCTGTGACGTATGTGGAATCGTCGCTGGCAAGGTATAGATAGCTTGGCGCCACTTCGACCGGCTGTCCCGGGCGTTCCATCGGCACGTCTGAACCAAACACTTCCACGTCTTTTGCGGCAAAGCTGGCCGGGATAAGCGGTGTCCAAATGGGACCCGGTGCCACTGCATTGACCCGTATGCCCTGCTGAACAAGCGATTGGGAAAGGGACCTTGTAAACGTAACGATCGCGCCTTTTGTCGCTGAATAATCGATCAGCGTTTTATTGCCTTTATAGGCAGTAATAGAAGCGGTATTAATAATAGAGCTCCCTTTTTTTAAATGAGGCAGCACTGCCTTTGTTAAGTAAAACATGGAAAAAATGTTTGTTTGGAAGGTTCTGATCAGCTGGTGGCTGGTGATTTTTTCAATGCTGGGCTGGACATGCTGCTCAGCTGCATTGTTAACCAATATATCAATGGATGGAAACACTTGGCTTGCCTGCCCGACCACATCATTGCAAAACGCTTCATCCCCGACATCTCCTGCAATCAGCAGGCATTTTACCCCTTCCTTTTCTACATACTGCTTTGTTTCCTCGGCGTCCTGATGTTCATTCAAATACACAATGACCACATTAGCCCCTTCTTTTGCGAATAACACCGAGACAGCGCGTCCAATCCCGCTGTCTCCTCCAGTAATAATAGCGGTTTTGCCCTCTAATTTTTTCGCTTTCTTCGGCTTATCAAAAACCGGACGCGGGTCCATCAGATATTCAAAACCAGGCTGCTGGTTCTGGTGCTGAGGCGGTAATGTTTTCTTTTTTTGATTCGCCAATGAAATCACTCCTTTTCAACCTTATTATGTTATGAACAATGCCTGCTTCCTATGTATGAAAAGATAGAATATGGAAAAATTAAGAATAAATCTGATTGGAGGTATAACGGCTTGGCTAATCAACATTTTGCAAAGGAAGCACCTGAAACATACTGGAAAACATCAACTGACTTGCCTTCTTTTCCTGCGCTTCAAGAGGACACTGAATGTGACGTCACCATTATCGGAGGCGGGATTACTGGAATCACAACGGCATATGAACTTACGAAGAGAGGCTTCCGTGTCGTTTTGATTGAAGCAAATCAGGTTCTTAACGGAACCACTGCACATACAACTGCTAAAGTTACCGCACAGCATGACATGATATACGACGAATTTATCCGCCATTTCGGATTAAACCATGCGAGGCTTTATTATGAAGCAAACCAAAACGCAATTGATTACATAAAAGGCATTGTTGATGAACATCGAATTGATTGTGAATGGATCGAGCAAGACGCATATCTTTATACGGCAAATGAAAACGCTGTTCAAAAAATCCGCACCGAGCATGAGGCATACACAAAGCTGGGAATTGAAAGAGACCTTATCAAGGATCTTCCAATTCCCTTAGGTTCTAAGCTGGCGCTTGTCATGAAGAATCAAGCTCAATTTCATCCGCTTCAATACTTAAAAGCGCTTCTGGAGCAAATTGTTCAAAAAGGCGGCCGAATTTATGAAGAGACCGTTGCGCTTGATATCAAAAAAGGCGAAAGGCCCGAAGTGGTAACAAAAAGCCGGCACGCCATTAAGAGCCGCTTTATCATATGCTGTTCCCACTTCCCTTTTTATGACGGAGGCGGATTATATGCTGCGAGAATGTACTCCGACAGATCTTATGTCCTTGCCATCAAGCCGAAGATCGAGTATCCCGAGGGCATGTATTTGAGTATCGATCAGCCGTCAGTGGCGCTCCGCTATACGGTTGTAAACGGTGAAAAGCTGATTCTCTTCAGCGGAGTAAGCCATAAAACAGGCCAGGGAAAAGCCATGTCTACACATTATGAAACACTGAGACAACTGGCCGAAAGCACCATCGGCATCGAAAGCATTCCATATTATTGGTCCACCCAAGATCTAGTGACGATCGACAAAATCCCGTTTATCGGGCCGATGTCGGAAAATGAGGACAATATTCTAGTAGCGACCGGGTTCAAAAAATGGGGCATGACGTCCTCAGCAGTCGCAGCCACTTTATTGTCAGACCTTGTGGAGAAAAAAGACAACCCATACGAAAGCATTTTCACGCCGTCCCGTTTCCATCTGAATCCCGGGTTGCAGAAAGTGATTTCCTACAATGCAGATGTCGCCAAGCATTTGATAAAAGGAAAGCTTGAAAAGCCTGATGTCCAATTTGAAGACATTTCGCCAGGGGAAGGGAAAGCCGTCACCATAAACGGCAGGCGAGCGGGAGCATTTCGTGATGAGACAGGCTGCCTCCATCTCGTTGATACGACTTGTACCCATTTAGGCTGCGAGGTCGAGTGGAACGACAGTGAGCATACGTGGGATTGTCCGTGCCACGGATCACGCTTTAAGCCATCTGGCGAAGTTGTAGAGGGTCCGGCCATTAAACCATTAAAACAAATAGATCTCGATTAAACCGTTCATTTTAATGAACGGTTTTTCAAATATTTTTCATCTGCAGCTTCATTCATGTTTCCCTTGGCCGATAAAAAAGAAAAAGGCTTAAAAAGCCAAAAAGTAAAAATTATATTTTTCCCAAGGGGGATCATTGTATTGTTATTTAAAAAAGACAGAAAACAAGAAACAGCTTACTTTTCAGATTCAAACGGACAGCAAAAAAACCGCATTCAGCTCACAAACAAACATGCAGATGTCAAAAAACAGCTCAAAATGGTCAGGTTGGGAGATGCTGAGCTTTACGTGTTAGAGCAGCTTCAGCCACTCATTCAAGAAAATATCGTAAATATCGTTGATGCGTTTTATAAAAACCTTGACCATGAAAGCTCATTGATGGATATCATTAATGATCACAGCTCAGTTGACCGCTTAAAACAAACGTTAAAACGGCATATTCAGGAAATGTTTGCAGGCGTTATCGATGATGAATTTATTGAAAAGCGTAACCGAATCGCCTCCATCCATTTAAGAATCGGCCTTTTGCCAAAATGGTATATGGGTGCGTTTCAAGAGCTTCTTTTGTCAATGATTGATATTTATGAAGCGTCCATTACAAATCAGCAAGAACTGCTAAAAGCCATTAAAGCAACAACAAAAATCTTGAACTTAGAACAGCAGCTTGTCCTTGAAGCGTTTCAAAGCGAGTACAACCAGACCCGTGATGAACAAGAAGAAAAGAAAAACCTTCTTCATCAGAAAATTCAAGAAACCTCTGGATCGATTGCCAATCTGTTTTCAGAAACAAGCAGATCAGTTCAAGAGCTTGTGGACAAATCTGAAGGCATTTCTCAAGCATCCAAAGCCGGCACTGTAACATCCAGCACTGTTGAAGAAAAGTCGATCGGCGGAAAAAAAGAGCTAGAAGTCCAGCAAAAACAGATGAACAAAATTGACACAAGCCTTGTCCAAATCGAAAAAGAAATGGTCAAGCTGGATGAAATCGCGCAGCAAATTGAAAAAATCTTCGGCATCGTCACAGGCATAGCTGAACAAACAAACCTTCTCTCGCTCAATGCATCTATTGAATCCGCCCGCGCCGGAGAACACGGCAAAGGCTTTGCTGTCGTGGCAAATGAAGTGCGGAAGCTTTCTGAGGATACGAAAAAAACCGTCTCTACTGTTTCTGAGCTTGTGAACAATACGAATACACAAATCAACATTGTATCCAAGCATATCAAAGACGTGAATGAGCTAGTCAGCGAAAGTAAAGAAAAAATGACGCAAATTAACCGCTTATTCGATGAAATCGTCCACAGCATGAAAATCAGCAAAGAGCAATCAGGCAAAATCGACGTCGATCTGCAAGCCTTTCTTGGAGGGCTTCAGGAAGTCAGCCGCGCCGTTTCCCATGTGGCCGCTTCCGTTGATTCGCTTGTCATCCTGACAGAAGAATAACCATCAAAAACCGGTCTGCCATACGGCCGGTTTTTCTGCGTTCATTATGTAAACTTAAATCAAAAATCAGTTGACATAATAATTGCCTGCATTTATTGTATAACCATATTTGATTACTGTTTGGAGGATTTCACATGCTGAAATTAATCGACATGATGCATATTGCGATTTTCACCGCGCTGATGGCAGTGCTCGGCTTTATGCCCCCTCTCTTCTTATCCTTTACACCCGTTCCGATTACATTGCAAACGCTTGGTGTCATGTTGGCAGGCAGCATTCTCAGGCCAAAGTCTGCTATCTTAAGCCAGATTGTCTTTTTGCTGCTCGTCGCCTTCGGAGCGCCGCTGTTGCCCGGCGGACGAGGCGGTTTTGGTGTGTTTTTCGGACCGAGCTCAGGCTTTTTGATTGCTTATCCCCTCGCTTCATGGCTGATCAGTTTAGCCGCTAACAGGCTGCGGAAGGTGACAGTATTGCGTCTCTTTTTCACTCATATCGTATTCGGCATCATCTTTATTTATCTGCTTGGTATACCGGTACAAGCTTTTATCATGCATATTGATTTGTCACAGGCCGCCTTCATGAGCCTTGCATATGTGCCTGGTGATTTGATAAAAGCGGCTGTATCTGCATTTCTGGCGATAAAAATCACTCAAGCCTTGTCTCTTTCTGATACGATGTTTACAAAAGGAGGATGACACTACATGACAATTACCCATACCTATTCATCTACTGCCGAAACATCGCCCGGCCGTGTAGCGATCCAGACTGAATCGGAGCAAATCACGTACCATGATTGGGATCGGCTTGTCTCTCAAACCGCAAATTGGCTGCGGTCACAGCCGAGCACGCCGAATCGTGTGGCGATCCTGCTCCCAAATAGTCTGGCGTTTTTACAGCTGTTTGCCGGAGCCGCAGCGGCTGGATGCACAGCCATTCCCATCGACACACGCTGGAGCCCGGCTGAATGTAAGGAGCGGCTGTCCATAAGCAATGCGGATCTTGTGGTTACTTTAGCCTTTTTCAAAAACAAACTGACAGATAGCCAGACACCTGTTGTTTTGCTGGATAACTGTATGGCAGATATTTCTGAAGCAACCGCTGATCCCTTGCCTACCATTGATCCGGAGCACCCTTTTTATATGGGATTTACGTCGGGCTCGACAGGAAAACCGAAGGCCTTTACGCGATCTCACCGCTCATGGATAGAGAGCTTTACCTGTACAGAAACAGATTTTTCAATTTCATCAAATGACACGGTATTGATTCCCGGGACGTTAATGTCCTCTCACTTCTTATACGGGGCAGTCAGCACTTTGTTTCTCGGAGGAACCGTTTGTTTGCTGAAAAAGTTTTCTCCTGCCAAAGCGAAGGAATGGCTGTGCCGTGAATCCATCAGTGTTCTCTATACCGTACCGACGATGACAGACGCCCTCACAAGGATTGAGGGTTTTCCCGACAGTCCCGTCAAAATCATTTCATCCGGCGCAGACTGGCCGGCAGAATCCAAGGAGAAGCTTGCCGCTGCATGGCCTCATCTCAAGCTGTACGATTTTTACGGCACATCAGAGCTTAGTTTTGTGACGTTTTCTTCACCGGAAGACAGCAAACGGAAACCGCATTCAGCGGGCCGCCCTTTTCATAATGTCCGGATCGAAATCCGCAACGCTGAAGGAGAACGCTGTCAGCCAGGCGAAGTCGGAAAAATATTTGTCAACAGCCCGATGCGGTTTTCCGGCTATGTGAACGGCAGCACACCAGATGAATGGATGACAGTGGATGATATGGGCTATGTTGATGAAGAGGGCTTTCTATACATATCAGGAAGAGAAAACGGGATGATCGTGTACGGAGGATTAAATATTTTCCCAGAAGAAATTGAACGTGTGCTTCTCGCCTGCCCAGAGGTTGAAAGCGCGGCTGTCGTTGGCATTCCCGACGAGTATTGGGGAGAAATCGCTGTAGCTGTCATTCATGGAAACGCTAATGCCAGAACACTGAAAGCCTTGTGTAAACAGAAATTAGCCTCCTATAAAATTCCGAAAAAATGGGTGTTTGCAGACAGCTTGCCGGAAACGAGCAGCGGAAAAATTGCCCGTTCCAGCGTGAAAAAATGGCTGGAAGAGAGTATACAGTATAAATGAATGCGGTTATTGTTGATGCAAAACGAACGATCTTTGGAAATCAAAACGGACTGCTGAAGCCCTTCCTGCCGGAGGATTTGTCAGCTCCCATCATCCGCTGTCTCAGCCGAAAGCTAGAGGATCAAATTGACGAGGTCATTCTCGGAAACGCTACCGGCAGAGGCGGCAACCTCGCCAGACTGTCAGCCCTTCAAGCCGGACTGCCTTTATCGGTTCCCGGAATGACAATTGACAGACAGTGCGGCTCCGGCCTTGAAGCTGTGCGCTATGCCTGCAGCCTTATTCAAGCGGGAGCCGGCACGATGTATATCGCGGGCGGCTCAGAAAGCAGCAGCCAATCCCCTTTTTCAGAACGGGCCCGCTTTTCTCCAGATGCCATCGGCGATCCAGACATGGGCATTGCGGCAGAATATACGGCTGCACGCTATTCCATCAGCAGAAGCATGCAGGATGAGTACGCCCTTCTCAGCCATCAACGCAGCAGGAACGCGCATGATGGAGGATTTTACCGTGAAGAAATTGTTCCTCTCGGGGAATTGGAGACGGACGAAGCATTTTTGAAAACGCGGCCAATAGAAGCGATTATTCCCCGTGCAAAGCCGGTTTTCGACACCAGCTCCGGAACAGTCACAGCAGCCAACAGCAGCGGCATAGCAGACGGAGCAGCGGCTCTTTTGGTAATGGAAGAAGAAAAAGCGGCAGCCCTGGGACTTAAGCCTGTGCTCCGGTTTATCGGCAGCGCAGTCAGTGGGATTCACCCCAACTATCCGCCCGCGGCACCGGTTGATGCGATCCGTAACCTCTTACATACACACGATGTAACACCTGAGGATATCGGTTTATTTGAAATCAATGAAGCCTTTGCCGTCAAAATTTGTGTCTGCTCGCAAGAACTCGGCATTCCCTTTTCAAAAATCAATGTGCGCGGCGGCGCCTTAGCTCTTGGCCATCCGTACGGTGCATCAGGTGCAGCTCTGGTAACCAGATTGTTTTATGAAGCGAAAAGACGGACAGACTGTCAATATGTGGTTGCAGCCATCGGAAGCGGCGGCGGAATTGGACTTGCTTTATTATTTGAAGTTCTTGCATAGGCTTTTTCATAGGACACACGCTTTCGATTTAGTATAATAGCGATATGAATAAAGTCAGGAAGGGGATTTTATGACAGCCGTTTGTTTAGTAAGACATGGAGAAACCGATTGGAACCTGCAGCAAAAATGCCAAGGAAAAACCGATATTCCGCTAAACACAACAGGTGAACGCCAAGCCAGAGAAACCGGAGAATATGTAAAGGACTTTTCTTGGGATATTATTGTGACGAGCCCGCTGAAAAGAGCGAAAAGAACCGCGGAAATTATTAATGAATATCTGCATCTTCCGATAGTCGAGATGGATGATTTTAAGGAACGCGATTACGGCGATGCGGAGGGCATGCCGCTGGAGGAACGGACAAAGCGCTATCCAGATAACATCTATCCGAATATGGAAACGTTAGAAGAACTCACTGACAGGCTGATGGGCGGTTTGGCAAAAGTGAACCAGGCGTATCCAAACAAGAAGGTGCTGATCGTGGCGCACGGTGCGGCAATTCACGCCCTGCTGACGGAAATATCCGGCGGTGACCCGGAGCTTCAAAGCACCCGTCTCGTCAACGCCTGCCTCAGCAACATTGAATTTGCAGAAGAAAAATGGCGGATAAAAGACTATAATATTAACAGCCACTTATCCGGCTTTATCAAATAAGAAAAAGACAGGCGTTTGCCTGTCTTTTCTTTTATTTCTTAGCAGCCGGCATCTCTTTTTGAAGCTCGTCCAAAATGGCATTCGCCCCGTCTACACTGCGGCGCAGAGACCACACCGCACGGTCCACATGGTATACATGCCCGTTTTTCACTGCCTTCAGTTTTTTCCAAAGGACATTCTTTTCGATCGGGCGTTTACCGTCGGCGTCGAGGTCATCTGTTTTTCCTGTCATCAGGATGATCACATCCGGATCTGTTTTCAGCAGCTGCTCCAGTGTCATTTTCATATTCACAGAGTCGCCGCCATTGCTTGAATCGCTATTGCCTGACGTACTGATTGCATATCGATAGCCGACCTGTGTTAAAAGTCTCGATGTAAAGAAGTTTTCATCCCTGGCCATAATCGTATCATTTGTATTTCCGATCAAAAGCACGGACTGGCTGTTCGCGCTGATTTTCTGCTTTGTCTCGCTAAGCTTTTCTTCATGCGCCGTCAGCTTTTTCTCCATTTCCTTCTCCTTGCCGACTGCTTTTGCAATCGTAAGCGAAGCGTCAATTGTATCCTGATAATCAGCATTTAAATTATTAAGTGCAATCGTCGGCGCTATTTTTTTCAGCTGATCGTACACCTTCTTATGCCGGGTCGTGTCAGCAATAATTAAATCGGGTTTTAATGAAGCGATTTTTTCCATGCTTGGCTGTGAGCGGGTGCCGACAGATGTGTAGCCGTCAATTTTCTTCAGCACATCCTTGTTGATCAGCTGCTTCGCTTTGTTGTCATCGGCAACCCCGACAGGCGTAATGCCGAGATCAAGCAGTGTATCAATAAAACCTAGCTCAAGAACAACAACCCGCTTCGGATGCTCAGGCACATTTGTCTTCCCTAAATCATGTGTTACCGCCACTTTATGTTCTTTACTGTTTTGATTGCCGCTTGAAGACGAGCAAGCAGCCGTTAAGACAGAAAGAAGTAAAACTGTAAGAATAATCAGTGTTTTTTTCATATGTTCCAGTCTCTCCTGTTGGTAGTTTCTATGGTTAAGATGTCCAAGAGTAGTATAACACGGAATGAGAATCATTATCACCAATTATTTTTAAAATGAGAAGAGAAAGTTCGGCTTACAGGAAAATCTTGTTTCGCGACACAGCAGTTCAGCAGCTGATCATCCTGTCCACAAAAAAGCTTGCAGAAAAATAACATTCTCTGCAAGCTGATCCTGTTAAAGCTTCACAATCACTCTTCCTTGAATGCGATTTTGCAAAATATCTTTTAACGCACCCGGCGTTTCTTCCAATGATACTTCCCTGTCCACGATGGTCAGCAGCTGATCAGGCTTGAGATCAGAAGACATGCGCTCCCAAACAGCGGCTCTGACGTCCATCGGACAATATACTGAATCGATTCCGAGCAGGCTTACTCCGCGAAGAATAAAAGGATACACGGTTGCCGGAACTTCTCCTCCGCCGGTTAAGCCGCTCACTGCGACAGATCCGCCGTATTGAATTTTGCTTAAAAGCGAGGCAAGCTGTTTTCCGCCGACTGGATCAACCGCTCCCTGCCATTTCTGCTTGGACAGCGCCTTAAGCGTTCCATCATAGACATCTTCCCTGCTGATTACTTCGCTTGCACCGAGCTGTTTCAAATAATCAGCCGCCTCCCGGTTTCCGGTGCTTGCCACCACATCATAGCCCCGTTTGTTCAGCATCGAAACCGCAATTCCGCCGACACCGCCAGTTGCTCCTGTGACTAGCACGCTGCCTTTTTCCGGAGACAGACCGTTCTGTTCAAGCCGATGCACTGATAACGCCGCAGTAAATCCCGCCGTTCCGTACACCATCGCTTCTTTTAACGAAAGATTCTGTGGCAAAGGCACCAGCCAGTCACCAGGCACCGAAGCGTATTCACTTAATCCGCCATCACGGGAGACACCGAGCTCATAGCTTGTCGCGATCACCTCATCCCCCTCCGCAAAACGCGGATCTTTGGAAGAAACGACCGTACCCGCAGCATCAATGCCTAAAATAAGCGGATACTCTCTGACGATATTGCCTCCTGCTTTTCCGGCCAGACCATCTTTGTAATTGATGCCGGAATAAGCAACTTTAATCAGGACACCATCCTTCGGCAAATCCTCTGTTGATATGGTTTTCACATGGACTGAAACATCATCGGCATTTTTTTCTGCCTGCAATGCTTGAAATAACGTTGACATTCGGCACACTCCTTTTCATTTATATCGTAACCGAAGAACGTTCAAAAAACCAAATCATCAAGCCGCCATTTTCACTTCGCCGGCACATTGAGAGAATAATGGACAAATGCGGTATCCTCTTCATAGCCGTTTTGCTCATACAAGCTTCTTGCCTTCCGGTTGTGGTGCTCAGTCTGAAGCGTTAAACATTTTGCCACGTTTTCCCCTGCATAATCCTTTGCAGCAGAAAGCAGCCGGCCGCCGGCTCCCTTTGTACGCGCATGAGGAACGACAAATAAGTCATTTAATATGTAGATCCTTTTCATTGACACAGAAGAAAACGTTGGATAGAGCTGGGTAAAGCCTATGAATTCTCCATTTTCTTCTGCTATCAAAATAACAGACTCGTGATTTTCCAAACGAGCTTTCAAAAAAGCCTCCGCCCCTTGCAAATCGGATGCCTGTCTATAAAATTCCCGATATTGGTTAAACAGCGGTGCGAGGGCTGCTGCATC
>NZ_JAVAXX010000104.1:0-19545 GCF_042709275.1 Bacillus sp. LR_5
GACATTTGTTGCTTTTTTATAGAATCCCCTAGCAAAAACGGACTAACCATTGTAATAATCACCATTGAAAAGTACAAAAAAACCCAAAACAACTTATGTTTTGGGTTTAACGTTCACCAAGGCTTATCAGTTCCGAGCGCATTTGCAAGCGCCTGGCTGTGTCTCTTGCGGTTCTTACGTTCATTAGCACGCTGTACAGCTGTATTATGCAGCATGATTTCTTCTTCTGTTTCCGGTACAACCCTCGGTACAGGCACCGGCTTGCCATTTGAATCTAATGCGACAAATGTCAAAAAGGATGTGGCAGCGAGTTCCCGTTCGCCAGTCATCAAATGCTCCTTAATAACTTTCACAAATACTTCCATGGAAGATGTGCCGACCCATGTCACATATGACTCTAGGCAGACAGAATCCTTTTGCCCGATCGGCTTTAAAAAATCTACAGAATCCATTGAAGCTGTTACCGTTTCACGTCTGCAATGGCGCGCCGCTGAAATAGAGGCAATGTCGTCTATGTAGCTCATTAATTTTCCGCCAAACAGCGTATTATGGTTGTTCGTGTCAAGCGGGAACACCCTGCTGGTTTTCACAACCTTTGACTCTTTACAAAATCTTGTTTCCGGTGTTTCCATACCTTTCTCCCCTTTGATGTCTGATCTTTTAGCTAAATGCACTTATATTCTCCTATTAAACAATATTCTCTTCCATTTGTCTAAAATTTAAAATGGTTTAATGATTTTCATGATGAGGGAATAATAAATGTATTCTTCACACTTTAGGAGGAAAAACAAATGGACGTATCCATCCCGAAATCTCAGCACAAAACGGTATGCCGAACGGAATACGGCACACTTCAAAAAGTGATCTTATGCAAACCTGAGCACATGACCATAAAAGATGTTATAAACGAAACACAAAAACATTTTGAAGATGACAATATTCATGTAAAAACCGCTAACGACCAGCACAGCCGCTTAGTGGAGGCACTTAGGTCACACAACGTTGAGGTCGTCCTTTTGCCCGTTCGCGACGGACTCCCAGAACAGGTTTTTACTAGGGACATAGGATTTGTCATCGGAGAAAAAGCCTTTCTGTCAAGCATGACTGAACCGATTCGCCAAGGAGAAGAAGCCGTTATAAAAGATTTTTTTCACAGCCAAGGTATCTCTTACACCCGCATGCTTGATACGAGTATTGAAGGCGGAGACGTCATTATCGATGATGACATTGTCTATGTCGGAATCAGCCAGCGCACCGACATTTCAGCTATCGGCCAGCTGGAAGAGGCACTTCCTGAATATACGATCGTTCCAGTGAAGCTTCATGAAAAATTTTTGCATTTGGACTGCGTATTTAACATTATATCTGAAAGCGAAGCGTTAATTTATTCACAGGCCATTGAGCCAGATGCAGCCGATATGCTGGCAAAACGTTATGATCTTATTGAGGTGCCCGAGGACGAACAATTTACGCTTGGCACCAACGTCCTTTCAATCGGAAAAAAAACGATCATCAGTCTCCCTGGCAACCGCCATGTCAATCAACAGCTATCGAAAAGAGGCTATCACATTATCGAAATTGACCTGTCAGAAATTATTAAATCAGGCGGCTCCTTCAGGTGCTGCACAATGCCGCTGATTCGAGGCGAATGAAGAATCTTCCCCTTTTTCATGTTTTGAACAGCTTATTTTATCAAGATACGTTAATATAGAGGTGACATCATTTTTAAGGGGGAAATCGCATGACAAAATACATAGGATATGTGGGAACATATACAAAAGGCGGAAGCGAAGGAATTTATTCATTTGAGCTTGATACTGAGAAAAAAGCACTCAGCGAGCCAAAGCTGGCCGCTAAGCTGGGCAACCCGACATATGTGGCGACGAATAAAAACAACACCATCCTTTATTCCATCGAAAAAGCAGACGGCCAAGGCGGAGTTGCTGCCTATCAAATCGATAAAAACAGCGGCGAATTGACATTTCTGAATCATCAGTTAATTGATGGCCCTTCGCCATGCCACGTAAGCGTTGATGATCAAAATCAATTCGTACTGACTGCCAATTATCACAGCGGGAAGGTACACGTTTTTCCGGTTCAGGAAGACGGCAGCTTGCAATCACCTGTTTCAGAGGCCGCTCACACAGGAAAAGGGCCGCACGAAAGACAAGAAAAACCGCATACACACTACGCGGGGTTCACACCTGAACACAATTATGTGGTAGCGGTTGATTTAGGTATAGATAAGCTCTACACCTATAAGCTTAAAGACGGTGTGTTGACTGAATCCGGAAGCCATTCCTTCGCTCCCGGTGCAGGACCTCGCCATATCGCTTTTCATCCGAAAGAAAAATACGCTTATGTCATGACAGAATTAAGCAATGAAGTGATTGCGCTTGAATACAACCCGACAGCCGGCGAATTTAGAGAAATCCAAGTCGTTTCTGCCATCCCTGATGATTTTACAGATAACAGCCAGGGAAGCGCAATACATGTCACGCAGGACGGACGTTTTGTTTATGTCGCAAACCGCGGCCATGACAGTATCGCCGTATTTGAAGTGAATCAATATTCAGGAGAGCTGGCTTTCGTAGAAAGAGTGTCGACAGAAGGAAACTGGCCTCGTGACTTTGTATTTGACCCAACGGAAGGGTTCCTCGTTGCTTCAAATGAAGAAACAGGCAACCTTGTCTTGTTTGAAAGAGACAAAGAAACCGGCCGATTGACACTCCTCCCATCAACGGTTTCTGTCCCTTACCCGGTTTGTGTAAAGTTTTTACATCAAGTATAAACAAATGGAGTGGCTCTAGTAAAAAGGAGCCACTCTTTTTATTTATCTTACTTTTTCCTTCGTTTCAGCATTTCGATACAAATGGCAAGCGACAAAACGGCCGGGTTCGATTTCTTGAAGCTGGGGACGAGATTCTCCACATTCAGGCATCGCCTCCGGACAGCGGGTACGAAACACGCAGCCGCTTGGCGGATTGACCGGGCTCGGCAGCTCCCCTTTCAAGAGAATACGCTCACGCTTGTCCTCCAATTCAGGATCTGGAATCGGAATCGAGGACAAAAGCGCCTTTGTATAGGGATGGAGCGGTTCACGATACAAGGTGCCGCTCTCTGTAATTTCCATCATGTGCCCTAAGTACATAACACCGATCCTGTCACTGATATGCTTCACCATCGAAAGATCATGGGCAATGAATAAAAACGTAAGCCCTTTCTCTTTTTGAAGCCGCTTCAGCAGGTTGACCACCTGCGCTTGAACAGAGACATCAAGTGCAGAAATCGGTTCGTCCGCCACGATAAATTCAGGATTCAGCGACAGTGCTCTCGCAATCCCGATTCTCTGCCTTTGCCCGCCGCTGAATTCATGCGGATAACGGCTGCCAAAATCGGGGTGAAGCCCAACTGCCTCAAGCAGCTCGTCCACGACGAGAAGCCGTGCTTTATGGGTATTGTAGAGATTATGAATCTCCATCGGCTCCAAAATAATTTCTCGAACGGTCATGCGCGGGTTAAGTGAAGCATAAGGGTCCTGAAAAATCATCTGCAGTTTGCGGTTGAAGGCAAACTGCTCTTTTTCACTTAGTGCATGAAGATTTGTGCCGCGGTATGTCACGCTTCCTTCTGTCGGCTGATAAAGGCGCATCAGCACTCTCCCCAAGGTTGATTTCCCGCACCCTGATTCCCCGACTAGCCCGAACGTTTCTCCTTCACGAATCTGAAAGGTGACCCCGTCGACAGCTTTGACTGTCCGCTTTTTCCCTGCGTCAAAATGCATTTTCAGCTGGCTGACCTCTAACAAAGGCAGTCGCCTCATTTGTCTCCCTCCTTATTCTGAAAAACAGCGGCGCACCGCACATAATTCTTTTTCATAGATTGTCTCTGTTAATGTGAGGATTTCGATTGACTTCCCTGTCTTTGGAGAATGAAGCATTTTCCCGCCGCCTACATACAGACCGACGTGATGAATCGCTCCTTTTCCTTCCTCATAAGCAAAAAACAGCAGATCACCGGCTTTCATATCATCAAGCGGGACACCCTTCCCTGCCTTAGCCTGATCTCCCGCATCACGGGGGATGCTGTATCCATTCGCCTTAAATATACTGTACATAAATCCGGAGCAATCAAACCCAAACCCGCTGATCCCTCCCCACAGGTAGGGAAGGCCAAGAAAAAACGCACCCGTTTGAATGATGTCTTCAGCAGTCCCTTTCTGTTGGCTGACAGGCACTGCATCACTTTGCCTCACAAACCTTTCCCCAAAAACGGTCGAAACCTTAAAATATCCGTTTTCTTTTGCAATAAGGGGCAGAACTGTCAAAAAGCTTAATTCGATCTCCTTTTCCCCATTGCTTCTGTACAAAAAGGCAGCAGGTTTGCTGATCATCACATCGTGTTGTGTATGGATGGGCTTTGTTTTTTCCAGCTGGTACTTTTTCATCCAGCCCGGGTATCCGCGCGGATCCTTTCGGGATGGCTGGCTAGGCACGATCACAGAAACCCATTCCCCCTGTTCCGCCGTCACAAGTACCTTTTCGCCAAAGAGAACCTGAGTTTGGATTACATTGTCTGTACATAATCCAAGCCGTTCATCATACGTCATGCGCTCCAGCCAGTCTCTGATCATTACAGTCGGTTGAAGCATGAATTGATCAGACGGACGAGGTGAATCAGGCGCTGTCCAGATGTTGGCCACTGCTGATATGACAGTGTGCATCATTGCTCTTTTTCCCCTTTCAAAAGCGCAGCCCCGATGATTCCGAGGCCCGGTTTGCCAGGCATCGAAATCGTGCTGCCGCTATATGTTATGCCGCCATTGAATACATCTGTTTTCAGCATCAGCGGCGCGTCAAAATCAAAGCGTGTGATGTTTCTCTTGCTTGCCGCAAAATGCGCCGCGGCCGTAATGCCCAGCTTCGTTTCGATCATGCTGCCGACCATACACTCCACCCCGCAGGCCTCCGCCATGGCATTAATTTTCTCTGCTCCGCTGATGCCGCCCGCTTTCATCAATTTAATATTGATCAAGTCTGCGCTCCGGGTTTGCAGAACTTCGAACGCCTGGCGCGGTGTAAAAACACTTTCATCAGCCATAATCGGCGTATCTGTTGCATCTGTCACCTTTTTAAGCCCAGCGAGATCATCTTTATGGACAGGCTGCTCGACAAGCTCAATGCCTAGGCCCGCATCCTCCATTTTCCGAATGGCAGTTACCGCTTCCTTCGGCCTCCACCCCTGATTAGCGTCTAAACGCAGTTTCACAGCTGATCCGACACGTTTTCTGATTTCCTGGATACGGGCGATATCTGTTGCAATATCATCTTTTCCGACCTTTATTTTCAGCGTTTGAAAGCCTTGTTTGAGATAATTCTCGGCATCAGCTGCCATCTCTTCAGGTGAGTTGACACTGACAGTATAATCTGTTTCCAGCGTATCTCGATATCCGCCAAGCATTTGATAAAGCGGCAGCCCGCACATCTGCGCCCAGCCGTCGTATAGAGCCATTTCTACAGCAGCCTTCGCGCTCATATTTCCTGTAAGAAGATGCTGGATGTCGTGCAGAATGGCCTCATAGCCCGCCAGGCTTTTTCCAAGCAATGCCGGCTTCAACACATGGTGGATGGCACTTTCAATGCTATCCATGCTGTCTCCTGTAATCACTAACGTCGGGGGTGCTTCTCCCCATCCGACTGCACCGCTGTCATAAGTAATCCTTACTATGACTGATTCAGCCGTATACACAGTGCGAAGTGCGGTTTTAAACGGCTTTGTCAGCGGGACAGCGATTCGGCTTGTTTCGATTCGAATGATTTTCATGTCTTCAGCGCCCCTTCTGAAACGCCCGCCTCTATTACGGCTGTTTTTTCTGCTGTATTCATAGCAGCTTTCGCACCGATCGGAACGGCAATACTTGGCGAGCAGTGGCCGATTTTAAATCCTCTCAGAGCAGGCCTGCCCGCAGAAATAATATAGTCTTCCAGCACCTGCTCAAGCGAGAGAGACTTCTCTCGCTTCACCGGGACACAATTGTGAAAATCACAAACTAGAATTCCCGCCGCGTCCGTCAGCTTCCCCCCCATTTTCAGCTGATTCAGCATCCGGTCGATTTGATAAGGCTCCTCGTCAATATCTTCAATAAACAGAAGCTTTCCTCTCGTATCAATTTCAAATGGCGTGCCCAGTGTAGACGTCAGCAAAGACAGATTTCCCCCGACAAGCTCGCCTTCCGCTTTTCCAGGAACAAGCTCGGTCAGCGGAGAAAGCTCTTCTGTATAGGTGAATTCCGTCTCCTGGAAGAGCTGCTTATATGACGCTTTTGTCAGCGGGTGAACGTCGTCAAGGCCAATATCCGTGCTGAGCATCGGGCCATGGAAAGTGACAAGACCTGTGTTTTGATGAATGGCAGTATGTAAAAACGTAATATCGCTGTATCCCCAAAAGATTTTAGGGTGTTTGCGGATCAAGCTGAAATCAATGCCCGCGGCGATACGTCCTGTCCCAAAACCCCCGCATGCGCACAACACTGCTTTTACCTCATCGTCTCTGAACATCTCATGGAGATCCGCCAGCCGCTCATCATCCTGTCCCGCTAAATAGCCGTGCTGGTTTTTCAGCGCCTTGCCCAACTTCACCTGAAGACCGAGCTCTTCTAAAAATAAAAGCGCGGTGTCAAGCTTTTTTGGATCCGGCGGACTTGCGGGCGCGATCACTCCGACTGTATCACCCTTGTTCAACGCTTTCGGCTTGTAATTCAACGAAAACACTCCTTTCATTTGCTCTGCACCCTACGTATACGTGCAAGAAAGAGAAAAAATACCGCTCCTTCGCATAAAGAAGCAGTATTTCCTCAATCACCGCCATCAGTTTTTATCTGCCCATTTTAAGTCGATATAGCCGACAGGGTGACGGACAATTCCCTTTACTTGTTCATTTTGCAGGTGAACCTGATTATAAAAATAAACCGGGATGATCGGCGCTTCATTGATGAGCAGCTCTTCAGCTTGATGCATAAGAGAGAACCGTGTTTTTTCATCGGCTTCATTTTTCGCCTGTTTGATCAGCTGATCGTATTCTTTATTGGCCCAGCCTGTGCGGTTCATCGAATTACCCGTTTGAAAGGCTTCCAGAAAACTGATAGGGTCCGCATAATCAGGCAAAAATGAGCTTTGAGAGAATTGGAATTTCAGCGCTTTTTGATCCTCTAAAAATACGTTCCATTCCATATTGGCCAGCTTTACATCGACTCCAAGGCTATTTTTCAATTTTTGCTGAATAGCTTCGGCAATCTTTTTATGCTCCGGCTTTGTGCTGTAAGTAAGCGTGATCGCAGGAAGCTTATTATAGTTTTCTTCCTTCATGCCCTTTTCTAGCAGCTGCTTCGCTTTGCTTTCGTTAGGCTTGATCAAGTCTCCGCCTGCTTCACGGAAATCTTTGCCGTCAGGCTGCGTAAACCCAGGCGATACAAAGGCGCGCGCCGGTTTTTCATTATTTTTCGTGACGTACTTTACAATTTCCTCTTGATCCACAGCCATCGCAAAGGCTTTTCTGATGTTTTCATTTTGGAATGGCTCCATGTTGACATTAAATCGATAGAAATAGAGACCCGCCTGGTCAACAATATTGACGTTATCCTGATCAAGCAGCTGATCACTCAGCTCAGCAGGGACATAAGCGGTATCAAGTTCCCCTGATTGAAACATCTGGTAATCTGTATTTCTGTCACTGACCATCGCCCATTTCACCTTATCAAGCTTCACTGTATCTTTATCCCAATACGTGTCGCTTTTCTCCATTGTGATGCTGTCATCATGCTTCCATTCCGTCAGCTTAAACGGGCCGTTTCCGACAAATGTATCTGCCTCAGCAAACCACTTCGGATTGTCTTTATCGACCTTTTCATTTACCGGAAAATACGCAGGATTGGACACAACGCTCAGAAAATATTTTTGCGGTGCTTCCAGTGTAACTTCAAGGGTTCGATCATCCTTTGCCGTCACCTTCACATCGTCTTTTTTCCCTTTCCCGCTGTTATATGCTTCGCCGCCTTCAATAAAATAACCTAGGAATGCCGATGAAGCGCCTTTTTTCGGATCAAGCATCCGCTTCCACGCGTATTCGAAGTCTCCGGCTGTTACAGGATCTCCGTTTGTCCATTTCGCATTTTCCCGAATCGTAAATGTGTAAGTTTTATTATCTTTCGAAACAGACCATTTCTCCGCCATTGCCGGCTCGGGCTCATGATCTTTGCCAAGACGCGTCAGCCCCTCCATGATGTTATTTAACGGCTGCCATGACACATTATTAAAGCCGATCGGCGGATCGAATGAAGTCGGTTCATTTTCATTATTTACATACAGCACCTTTTCTCCGCTGGTTTTTGCCTTGTCATGACTGCCTTCTTTTCCGGCCTGTTCATTTGCTGTGCACCCCATCAGCGCAAACGAAAGTCCTAATGCAAGACCCATGCCCCATAGCTTTTTCACTCGTTTCATCCTCTTCCCCCTTTTCATGTTCAATCCTTCGCATCTCCTGACAGCACCGCATGCTCTGCTCGTTGATCCTGCAGCCAGCAGTTGACGGTGTGCGAGTCAGATCTGATCGTCTGGCCCGGGTACACCCTGTCACACACAACCATCCTGTTCGGACAGCGGGCGGCAAACGGGCAGCCCGGCGGAGGCGAAAATAAATCCGGCGGCGTTCCGTCGATCGGGATCAGCTCCGCTCCATCTAAATCCAGCCGCGGGACAGAAGCCAGCAGTCCTTTTGTATAAGGGTGCTGCGGCTGATAAAAAATATCTTTTCTCGTGCCGATTTCCGCCATTTTCCCGGCATACATGACTGCGACTCTGTCAGCTACCTGGGCAACGACCCCTAAATCATGTGTAATCAGGATGACAGACACATTCGTTTTTCTCTGAATCTCTTTAAACAGCTCTAAAATCTGTGCCTGAATGGTTACATCCAGGGCGGTGGTCGGTTCATCCGCAATTAAGATGTCAGGCTCGCAAATCAGCGCCATCGCAATGACAATCCGCTGTCTCATGCCGCCGCTGAATTGGTGGGGATATTGCTTTAGGCGCTCTTCGGGATCTGGAATACCAACCAATGACAGCATGGAAAGCACCTCTTTCCGTGCCGCTTTTTTGCTCATTTTTTTGTGGCGCAATAGCGCTTCCCCCAGCTGGTCGCCGACAGTCAGCGTAGGGTTTAACGCCGTCATCGGGTCTTGAAAAATCATAGAAATGTCGGCTCCCCTTATACCTCTCATTTCTTTGTCAGAGAGACGGCAAAGGTCTTTGTTTTTAAATAGAATGCTGCCGTCTGTCACCTTCGCCGAATAAGGCGGAAGCAGGCCCATGATGCTTTGGGAGGTAACGCTTTTGCCGCAGCCGGATTCGCCGACGATCGCAAAGGTTTCTCCTTTATACAAATCAAAGCTCACCCCTCTGACCGCCTGAACCGTCCCGCCGTAAGTCGTAAAAGACACGTGCAGATTTTGGACTGACAGAACTTTTTCCATACAGCTACCTCCTCAGCTTAGGGTCAAGCGCATCCTGCAATCCGTCCCCCAGCACATTAAACGCGTACATCGTCAGAGATATGAAAAAGGCCGGAAAAAACAGGCGCCACCAATGCCCAGATAAAATCGTGGGCAGGCCGTCATTCGCCATCACGCCCCAACTTGCAAACGGAGCCTGTATGCCGAGGCCGAGAAAGCTTAAAAATGATTCTGCGAATATGGCGGCAGGTACGGTTAATGTCATTTGTACGATGATCGCCCCCATAGTATTCGGCAGCAAATTCTTTCGGATGATGCGAAAGGTTTTCGCGCCAAAGGTTTTCGAGGCGAGTACATATTCATAATTTTTAATCTGAAGCACCTGGCCTCTTACAATTCTCGCCATGCCGACCCACCCGGTCACAGTCAGCGCCACAATAATCGTGCCCAGTCCCGGTCCCATGAGCACCATCAGCAAAATGACAACAAGCAGGTACGGCAGGCCGTACAGCACTTCGATAATCCGCATCATAATGCTGTCAACCCTGCCGCCTTTATAGCCGGCAACGCCTCCGTAAATGACACCGATCAAAAAATCAATCAGTGCTGCCATCACGCCGACAAACAACGAGATTCTCGCGCCATACCATGTTCGGGTAAACACATCCCGGCCGAGTTCATCGGTGCCGAACCAATGATCGGCTGAGGGCGGAAGATTTTGTTCTGTCAGCGATTGGCGTACGACACTATGGGGCGATAAAAAGGGCCCGATAACTGCCATGACAAAAAGAAATAAAAGAATAAAGAGTCCGGCCATCGCTAATTTATTTTTTTTCAGCCTCCTCCAGGCATCCTGCGTGTATGACAAACTCGGCCGCTTGACCGAATCGGCTTCCCGATTTTTTTCCTGATTCAAGACAAACCACTCATCAGGCACCTGATTGTGCTGTTCTGGCTGGCGTTCATCCGTTTGTACAGGGAGATTCACACGCTTCACCCTTTCTTATGCAGTTTAATGCGCGGGTCTAAGAGACCGTAGGCCAAATCGACCAAAAACAGCATGATAATCAGAATGACGCTGTAAAAAACGGTCGTTCCCATAATCACGGGATAGTCCCGCTGATTAATGCTTTCAACAAAATATTTTCCCATTCCCGGAATGGCAAAGATTTTTTCAATGACAAAGCTTCCTGTTAAGATGCTGGCGACGAGTGTGCCCAGGACGGTAATGACGGGCATGAGTGCATTTCTGAGTGCGTGTTTTACGATAATTTTGAATGGAGAAAGCCCTTTTGCTTTTGCTGTGCGGATATAATCCTGTGTCAGAACTTCGACCATGCTCGACCGTGTCAGCCTGGCAATGATCGCCATTGGCCCTACAGCAAGCGCTGCGGTCGGAAGCACCATATGAATCGGGCTCGTCCATGTCGCAGCAGGAAATAGTTTGAGATTGACAGCAAATTGCTGAATGAGCAATGTTGCCAGAATAAAATTCGGGATGGAGATGCCGAGTACTGCAAGACTCATCGCGGCGTAGTCCAAAAAGCCATTGCGGCGGAGTGCAGCGATTACGCCCAGCACCAGCCCAGAAATCACAGCAATGACAATCGCTGTCATCCCAAGCTCAAAGGAAACGGGAAATCCGCGTTCCAGCATATCATTTACGCTGTCCGACGGTTTTTTAATTGAAGGTCCGAAATCGAATGTAATGATGGATTTTAAGTAGAAAATGTATTGGAAAATGAGAGGATCGTCTAAGTGATAGTAGGCTTCGAGATTTTTTTGAACGGCTTCATTTGTGCCTCTCTCCTCGTTAAAAGGAGATCCGGGAATGACCTTCATGAGAACAAAAGTCAGGGTGGTAATCACCAAAATTGTAGCTGCCATTGCCCAAAAACGCTTTATCATGTATCGCGCCAAAGCCTAAAACACCCCTTTAGCAGAATGATGTCCGCATCGCAAGCTCAGTCATGACAAGCATCGCCTGATAGGCTTCAAGCATGTCCTTCGCCTGAAATTGAACGGTTGTAGTTCCCGTCTTGATTTCCGTTCCCGGCATCAGATTCGCCCATTCTGCTTGGCCATAATTGGCGAATTCAATGCTCAGAACTGGCCTGTCAGGCGGGGTGAGCGGCTTGACTTTGTCCTTGTTTTGCAGGGCAAACGCAGTTTTTTCTGTCAACAGCCGTCCGGCTTTCGCAGGGGACAAGCACTTCACTGCGGATCTTGAAATGGTTTGTTTGACTGCGGCTGTCGTCACGTTCGGGATAAGCTCTTCCGCTTCCTTCGCCGCCCGGTCATCCCCGGCTACCATTAATACCGGGACATCATAATAACCGGCAACGTATGCATTTAATCCAAGCTCACCGACAGGCCGATCGTTTATGTAAAAATGACGGACGCCGAAAATCATGCTGTGTGACATGACACCGGGAGTCGAGGCTCTCGCATGATAACCGAGAAACAAAGCGCCTGTAAACGTATCATCCAGTCCCTCCACCATTGAAAATGGTTTGACGTCACCAGAAATCAAGTCTGCTTCAGGGTGAAGCTTTTCAACCATCAGATTATTCATCTTCGAATGACTGTCATTGACCAGCACCTCGGTACACCCGCTGTTAAACGCTTCAGCAATACAGTAGTTTGCTTCTTCAGTCATGATAAGCCGTCCGCGTTCATAATTCCGCTTGCCGGAATCCACAAAGGTATCGTCCGGAAGACCCGAAATACCTTCCATATCTACTGACATGTACAATTTCATAACGCTCCTCCTTTTTTACTAAATTATGAATATTCCAACAAATTATATTAAAAAAAGAGGAAAAATGCAATATAACTGGGGAAAATCTCAACCATTCAGTGATAAAAAAAGAATCCTCTTTCAAGGATTCATGTCTGTTTACCAACCTGTTCTGTAAGCAGTTCATATTTTTTCAGGGTTCTTTCAAACACCTCATCAAAAACGTCTGGCACAGAGGCGCGTATCACCTCAGCTCCCTCTCCCGTTATTCCGCCTTTGGTTGCGACACGTTCCAGCGTCTCCTCGAAAGACATATTTTTTTCGATCAGCATCTTGCCAGTTCCGTATAGCGAATGAATCAGAAAATCAAAGGCTTCTTCTTTGGACAAGCTGCTGCTTCTGACCGCAGACAGTGCCAGCTCTTCGAAGATTGCCGCTATGAATCCCGGTGCCGAGCTCGTTAAATTGCTGGCGGCATCTAAATTCGATTCTTTGATTTCTCGTACACGGCTGAAAACCGATAACAATTCATTCAGACGTTCTTTTTTCTCTGCAGCCAGTGCTTCACTGTGAACGACAAGTGAGATGCCAGCTTCTGCTTCGGACGTAATGGCAGGAATAACACGTGAGATACCGGCTTCTGTTTCTGCCTCCAAAAGACGCAGCGGCACACCGGCAGCTATGGATACGATGTGAGTATTTCTGTTCACATACGGGTGCAGACGGCGCATTGTTTCGATGACATGGAGCGGCGGGACGCATATCAAAATCAATTGGCACGTATTTGCCCAATTCTCCAACGGATCAGCCGATACGTTTGGATAATCTGACATGAGTGCCCGCAGCCGCTCCCCCTTCGTTCTCGTCTCAATAAATAGCTCATTCTCTTTTATTTGTTCATGTTTCAACAGCTGTCTGGCGATCATATCCGCCATGCTGCCATATCCAATCAATCCAATCTGTTCCATCGACTCAGTCCTTTCATATACAATATGAAGTGTACCGTTTTCCGCACTTTTTCACAATTTCCCATAATCTTTTCATTTTTATCCCACAGTTTTTGTTTATGATAAACTCAAGTCATAAACCTATCAATATAAATAGACATGTGAAAATAGAGAAACGGAGTGAACATGATGGATAACTATCGTGATGAAAACAGAACGAAAGGTAATGAGAATGAGGTCTTTTTAACGAAAGAGAACAACGATCAGAGCACCTCCTACTCGGCCCGCAATGTCATTCATGATCAGGAGAAGAAAAAACGAGGCTTCGGATGGTTCAGACCGTTGCTTGGCGGAGTGATCGGCGGCAGTCTTGCCCTTGGCATTTACACGTTTACACCGCTTGGCGACCATGATTCTCAGGACACTGCAAAACAATCATCCAGCCAGCAGCAAACGCAATCTGTTACAGCAACAAGCACCTCCTCTGAATCTAAAAAAAGCTCAAGCAGCTCATCTGCATTCAAGAGCGAGGACTCTTCTAAAATCTCAGATATGGTAGAAGACCTTTCACCAGCGATTGTCGGTATTACAAATCTTCAGGCACAATCAAACAGCTCTTTGTTCGGCTCTAGTTCTTCTGATTCCAGCGAAGATACAGAAAGCGGTTCAGGGTCAGGTGTCATTTTCAAAAAAGAGAATGGCAAGGCTTATATCATTACAAATAACCACGTCGTAGAAGGGGCATCATCACTGAAGGTATCTTTATATGACGGCACTGAGGTTACTGCAAAGCTGGTAGGCAGTGACTCGTTAACTGATTTAGCCGTCCTCCAAATCAGTGATGACCACGTCACAAAAGTGGCAAACTTCGGTGATTCATCTGATCTCAGAACAGGCGAGACCGTTATTGCGATTGGGGATCCGCTTGGAAAAGATCTGTCCCGCACAGTAACACAAGGAATTGTAAGCGGCGTGGACAGAACGGTTTCAATGTCTACATCAGCCGGCGAAACGAGCATTAACGTCATTCAGACAGACGCAGCAATTAATCCAGGTAACAGCGGCGGTCCTTTGTTAAATACAGACGGCAAAATCGTCGGCATTAACAGTATGAAAATCAGTGAAGATGATGTTGAGGGTATCGGATTTGCCATTCCAAGCAATGACGTAAAACCGATTGCTGAAGAACTGCTGTCTAAAGGCCAAATTGAACGTCCATATATCGGTGTCAGCATGCTTGATCTGGAACAAGTGCCGCAAAATTACCAAGAAGGCACACTCGGCCTGTTCGGCAGCCAGCTGAATAAAGGTGTTTACATCCGTGAGGTCGCTTCAGGCTCTCCTGCGGAAAAGGCCGGATTAAAAGCGGAGGATATTATCATCGGCCTAAAAGGTAAAGAAATTGATACAGGCAGTGAATTGCGCAATATCTTATATAAAGACGCAAAGATCGGTGATACCGTTGAAGTGAAAATTCTCCGAAACGGCAAAGAAATGACGAAAAAAATTAAACTGGATCAAAAAGAAGAGAAAACTTCGTAAGACATAATGCCTCAGGCCGTAAAAGCGGTCTGAGGCTTTTTATTAGATAAAAGACCTAATTGCTCTATGAAACTTTCTGACGAGATATCCGTATATCATACAGATTGACATCATTCTCATCAGATGCTAGAAACATCGTTTGCTAGGAGGCATGAACATGAAAACCGTGGGACTGAGTATGATCTGCGCAGGATTGGCTTTTCTTTTACTGAGCTTTCTTCTCTCTGAATCGACGTTGACGTGGGGAATTGTATTGGGTACCAGTATTCTATTAAACATAACTGGTACGGCTCTAATCATGCGTTTCTTAAAAGCCCCCAATCTAACAGCTGACATGCAGCAAAGCCGATGACGAAATCTTTAAGTTTTGCTGTTTTTATTTCAGCATGACTGAACCGCAGTACAAGCTCACAATCTCTTCTTTACCCAATCTCCATATATCTATCAGCATCTTTTGCTTTAGATCGGGCTCAGAGCATAAAAACCCCCTGTCCATTACGGACAGGGGGTTTGAGGTTATGACATATGCTGGTCTCTATAGAGCCTTTTATTTTCAATTCCATACGATTTTTGGACGATGTAAAGCGGCCTGTCTTTGGCTTCATCGTAGATTCTGCCGATATATTCGCCGATCACGCCCAAAATCAGAAGGACAATGCCGCTGAACAGGAGCTGGATCACAATAAGTGATGACCAGCCGGTAATCGTGCTGTCTGTGAATAGCTTCAGATACAGCACGATAAACATATACATAAATCCAGCACCTGACATTAAAATCCCAGCATAGCTTGCCAGCTTCAGCGGTTTATGTGAAAATGTCGTGATGCCGTCCATTGACAGCTTCAGCATTTTCTTGAGCGGGTACTTTGTTTCTCCGGCAAGCCTTTCATCACGTACATACTCGACCGCTGTCTGTTTAAAGCCCACCCAGCTGACTAGCCCTCTGACAAATGGATTTTTTTCTTTTAATCTCTTCATTTCATCACAGACTTTTCTGTCCATGAGACGAAAATCCCCCGTATCAATCGGGATATCAATATCTGTCATACCGCTGAGAAGCCGGTAAAACATAGCCGCGGTTTGTTTTTTGAAAAAGGTTTCCCCTTTTCGTTTAGTCCGCACGGCGTACACGACCTCATAGCCTTCCTTCCACTTTTCAATCATATCTAAAATCAGTTCAGGAGGGTCCTGCAAATCGGCGTCAATGACGACGATTGCATTCCCCTGTGCATAATCCATACCCGCCGTAATGGCGATCTGGTGTCCAAAATTCCTTGAAAAATCAATAATTTTCACTCTCGGATCGATCAGGCTGTGCTCTCTTAAAATCTCAATACTGCGGTCTTTGCTGCCATCGTTGACAAAAAGCAGCTCGTAGTTTTCCTTCGTTTGATCCATGACCTCTTTTAAGCGCTGATAGGTTTCATGAATGACAAGCTCTTCATTATACACAGGTACAACAATTGAATATTGAATATGTCTGCTCATGTTTTTGCCTCCTATTCATCAGCATGTAGTTCGTATAATGTTGCTGACTGATTCATTCCGCCAGGTCCGCCCATTTTGCCGTTTTCACCTGAAGCCTTGCTGCTTGATGTATCAGCCGAATCAGTATTTTCTGTTTTTTGATCAGAACTTGATTGCCATTTTTCTGATGCTACTTCTTTTCCATTTTTCTCAACCCATTCAACAATGTCATTGTTTCCGCCTCTTCCCATTCCAGAAGCCAAGAAGTATTTCACTTTTCCTTCTTTTACAAGTTTTTTGAATTGAGTCAGTGTGATTGCCGGGTCAGAACCGCTGTATCCACCAATAGCCATGACTGCTTTTTTCGTTTTAATGATATATGGTGCCGCTGTGTTCGAATCGGTTGTGGCAAATAGGTATTCAGCTCCGGAGTTATTCTCCTCTAGATATTTGATCAGTTTTTCATTTACAGTCGCATCAGACATTCCCATGCCTTTTCCGCTCATTGATGCGAGCTGAGGGCCTGTTTCAGGCAGTGAGCTGTTGCCTCCGTACAGAAGTGGCGTACTTGCCCAATAAATCGGCATCACCAGCAATGCGAGGAGAGCTGCAAGTGAAACATAATAACTGAACGGTTTTTGGCGCTGTTTAAACAGCAGCAAAGCAATCGCTGACAACGCGCCGATAACACCTACACCGATGCTCCAGCCTGCACCGATTTGATCGTTGTAGTTTCTGAGAATAAACAATTCAAATCCAGTTGTCGCAATAATTGCTCCCGGCAAAAGCCATGCTTTCCAGCCTGTCTGATTGCGGTACAGATGAACAAGAGCAACCCATCCCGCACCGACAAGAGCCGCAATCGGCGGTGCCAGCATGATGAGATAATAATGATGGAAAAATTCTGCGACACTGAAGAATCCGGCAATCGGTACAAGCCACGCAACCCAGAACACCGTTTCCTTCTGCTCTATAGATAATCTTCTTCTTTCTCTCGCGCCAGCGATCAGTAAGCCTGCGATTCCAAAAATCGCAAATGGCAGAAGCCAGCTGATTTGATCAGATAACTCTTGTTGGAAAAGCCGCAGTGGACCAGGTGTTCCCGTTCCAAACATCCCTGAACCTGATTGCATTTTCGAACCGGTTCCTGTACCGCCTTTCCCTCCGTCTCCGCCGGGTCCGCCTTGGCCGCCATCTCCGCCGCTTGGAGGGCCTCCTTGACCGCCGCTTGGCATTTGGCCATTGGATGGAGGCGCCGCCATATTGCCATTTGAGGATTTACCATCGCTTGATGAGCTGTTGCTTGATGACTGATTAGGCGGTGCTTGAGTGTTATCAGAAGAAGACATTTCTTTTGAAGCGTCTTTGTTTGGCGCACCCTGGCCGCCGCCTGAATTTTGGCCTGTCAGCCGCTGGATTCCGTTATAGCCGAAAGCCAATTCCAAAACAGAGTTGGTTTGGCTGCTTCCGATATAAGGCCGCTTGCTTGCAGGGATATTGTCGACAATGAGCGGCCACGATAACGAAACGGCTGCTAATACGGCTAACGCACTTACCAATGAAACGATTTTTTTCTTGATTGTGGCGTTTGCCGCAATCAGATAGAACAATAAGAAAGCCGGTAAAATCATGTAAGCCTGCAGCATTTTTGTATTAAATCCTACTCCAACAACGAAAAATGCTGCTAACAGCCAGATCAGCTTTCCTTTTCTGATCGCTTTAAAGAGAAGCCATGTAGCAAGCAATAAGAAAAATACCAGTAATGCATCAACATTGTTTGTACGTGCTACAGCTACAGCAATCGGTGTACATGCCATGATGAAAGAGGCAATTCTTGCTGCTGTCTTACCGAATGTCGGTTTTATTAACAGATACATTAAAAGGACAGAACCTACACCAGCAAGTGCCTGAGGCAGGATGACGCTCCAGCCGTGCATACCGAATATAAGTGCGCTGATGGTTTGTATCTGAAACGTAATAGGCGGTTTATCAACCGTTATAAACCCCGCCGCGTCGAATGAGGCATAGAAAAAATTATGAAAGCTTTGCATCATACTTGTGACTGCAGCGGTGTAATAAGGATTCACCGTATCATCATTCCAGATGTTATAGATATTTAAGAATGCAGATGCGAGCAAAATGAGGATGAGGAAAATATCCAGCTCGCGTTTTTTCTTTTCCACGTGTTTTTCACTCCTTTTGGCTAACTTGGAAATAGTGTAACAAGCAAATATGAATAAACTATTAATAAACAAAGACAATATTTTTGCCGAGGCCATTTCATGCCAATCATCCTATATACAGCTGGTTTCTAGCCCTTTCTCCAAATCGTAATCGGCGATGCGTTTTCCCAAAATAAAAAAGCCCTCCGGCGCGCCGGAAGGCAAATGAATCACAATTTATTGGATCGGTTTCAATTTCGCTTCAATTTCTGCTCTTCGATGCTCAAGATATGGCGGAAGAGCGATCGTTTGGCCAAGCTCATCAAGATTTTCATCTACCATAAAGCCCGGTCCGTCCGTTGATAACTCGAACAAAATGCCGTTCGGTTCTCTGAAATACAGCGCCTTGAAATAGTAGCGCTCCACAATGCCGGAATTGCTAAAGCCTTCGCGGCTGATGATCCGGTGCCACCCGGCAAGTTCTTCTTCATCTCTTACCCGAAATGCGACGTGGTGAACACTCCCTTTGCCTTGACGCTCGCGCGGAAGATCGTTTCTTTCTATTAAATGGATTTCCGTTGCAGCACCGCCTTCTCCTGATTCCAGAATAACGGCGGTTCCTTGCCCTTCGACTGGTTCACGGCTGATTTCTGTAAATCCAAGAATATTCGTCAATACGTGTAAAGTTGGTTCAGCATATGGCACAGTCAGTTCAACCGGCCCTAACCCGCGAAACGAAAATTCTTCCGGAATGCCGCTCTGCTCAACAGGCAGGCCATATCCTTTTCCTTCCTCATCAGCAGTCAGCACAAGTCGCTGCCCTTCATGATCTTGAAATGCCAATATGTCACGTCCGGCTCTTTTGGAGATGCCGCTGTGCGTTACTTGCTGCTCTTCAAAACGTTCTTTCCAGTAATGCAGGGCTTCTGTGCTTGGGACGCGCAAACCAATAGAAGAAATACTGTTTGTTCCCGCATGAAACGGTGCAATGCGGGGAATCTCGAAAAACGTCAGCTCAGTTCCCGGGTTTGCCACTTCATCTCCGTAGAACAGATGGTACATTGTCGGTTCATCCTGATTGACGGATTTTTTGACGAGCTTTAATCCTAATACTTTCTTATAGAAATCCAAGTTTTTTTGTGCGTCGGCCGTTAATGCCGATACGTGGTGAATGCCGTTAAC
>NZ_JAVAXX010000105.1:0-19529 GCF_042709275.1 Bacillus sp. LR_5
TTAGGAATAGAGTATTCTTTTCGTTTTTCTTGCTATAAGGGTAAAGAGGTTTGTTCATTAAAGAAAGAAGAAGCAGAAAAAAAAGTTCGAAAAATAATTGATTCTATTACCTTTTTAAAAGTTAAAAAGGAGAAATAGAGAAAATGGAAAATAAGAATATATTTGAAAATGAAAATGTAAAGCTGCGTTTAATTGACTTGGAGTACGATTATAAAGAAAAATTTGCTTCTAATATTGAAAGTGAAATAAAGAGAGCTAAAACAGATTTTGAAGTCGAGGTGCGTCGAATATACAAAGAAGAAACACATCGAGATCTTCCAAAAAATCTGGAAATATACACATCTAATGAACTTATTAAAAAAAATTCGAAAATAGATACATCAATAAGAGAGTCCGGATATGATGGTACAGCTATTTATATTAAGGATGATAAACAACACGTTAATCAACTTCATATTATTTCAGAGGGGAGTGCTGATAACGAAGACTGGTCATACAATTTCTTTGGTCTCTTTTTAGGGATAGATGACAGCCAGTACCAAGCGACAAAAGAGTTTGTAAGAAATGCCAAAAGAGAAACAGAGAATTCTCATGATTTAAAGACCTTTGCTATGGGCCACTCACTGGCAAATAATAATCAGGTGATGGTTCAATTAATTGACGGAGAATTTGATGAGGTTTATGGGGTTAACGGAGCTCAAATAAGCGTTGACCACCTGCTAGCAACTGATTTGAATTTGAGAGATAGGCTAATGCATAAATTTCATATTAGACGCTTAAAAGATATAAATGATATCCCACCAGATAAGCTAAAAAAAGAAATCCAAAAATATTATGAAGACAAAGGCGTAACAACAAACATCACTCAGCGCATCTCAAAAGATGACCCGCTGTATGGAGTCAGCGGCAAGGCCGATTTCATTACATTCGGTGATGTGAAGATGGCAGATACAAATACAAGTGTAAAAGGCATTCGAAATATTATGGATGGGGTTCCTGACGAAGATGTGAGGTCAATTCAAAAATTCCTTCAAAAATATAAGGATGACTATGAAAAAGACGGCTTGAACGGTTTTATAAAGGCAGCCAGCGGGATAGACATAGACCTGATTGAAAAAGTGAAAAACACAGACGGCGCTTTAAAGAAAGTAAGTGTCCTATATGAGCATTTTGATGATGTTAAGCAAATGTATGGCCGAATAAAAGAGGAACTGCCGTCGTTTTTAGGTTTTCTTCATACCTTGTTGAGAAACAGCGGACCGGTCGTAGATCAGTTAGCTGAAAATGGGTATATTGATGAAACGCAAAAGATAGTCATCAAAAAAGAATTAACGAATATTAACGCGAGTATGCGAGGCATAGAATCACGGTACGAACATTTCATTGACCATTTAAAGCATGGCCAATTTATGCAAGCTTTGAAAGACGTTGGTGAAATAGTGGACTATGTAAAATCAATTCTGTCCTCATTGAAAACACTCGACACAGAAACAAAAGACGCACTAAAACTTATCGTCGACGGCCACAGTATCGTTCAAATGCTCAACGCCTTGTCAAAGGAAAAAGGCTTCAGCTATAAAGGCTCCGATATTTATTTTACAGGGAAGAGCGGCTCGGGAGAAACGATTCAAGTCAATCTCTCATCCGCTGTCAGAATCTATCAAAACGGTATGAAAATCGTTGAAGATATGGAAGATGCGATTTCTAAGTACCAGAAGGTTTACAGTCAGGAAATCGATGAAGACTTCATAGACAAAAAGCAGGCGATCATCACGGCTATTCATCATATGGAAGAAAACCCTTCGCATTATGCCTTCGATCTTCAATTCCGGCTTGCAGCTGGTTTCAGCCACACATTCGATAAATTGGAGAAAATCTCAGTTCATGAATCATTCCACACAGGTGCGCTTCCTGCTAATGATGGAATTGTTGCTGAATTAAAAAAACAGACAACAGAAAAAAGAGATTTTATCAAAAATATCCGCGAGAGTATTGAAAAGCTGTTTGAAAAAGAAGAAATGATTTCTCAGTTATTTGATTTTCAGCCTTAGGAGGAATATGAAGAGTGACTTCCTTATTTTCAGAAAGTGAAACAGAAATTGTATCAACGACCTATATGTTTCTTACCCAAGATGAAATGAAGGGGAAAGCGGGCACCCTCAATCAACCGATCAACGACTTTCTCAACCTGACAAAGAAATTTGAGTCTTCATTAAAAGAGGAAATCAAAGGGCAAAAAGGGTTGATTGTAAAAAAAATAAAAAAAGAGCTTGAGTCTAATAGCGAAAAACGAAAAGCTGCCCTTGAGATGATAAAAGAAGAACATACCGCAAAAGTTGATCGGTACAAAATGATAATAGAAGACCTGCGACAGCAGGATGTAACATTGACTTACAGAAAAAAGAAGCCTGTGAAAGATGTCTAACATAAAAATCTCCTATTCAAACAATGAGTGGGAGATCTTTTATTTTCATCACGGCAAAAATATACTGAAAAAGTCTTTCTCCATTGATATGATTGAGAAAGAGTAAAAATCATCCTTTTGCTATGACTTTTCACCTTTCTGAACGCTGAAACAGGAGGAAAATATATGCCAACCAAGAAACAAAAATCTAAAAGTAAATTGAAACCCTTTTTTGCCTTAGTAAGACGGACCAATCCTTCTTATGGAAAGCTCGCCTTTGCGCTTGCCCTCAGTGTAGTAACCACGCTGGTCAGCCTGCTCATTCCATTATTAACGAAGCAGCTTGTCGATGGTTTTTCTATGTCAAATCTGTCAGGCACGCAAATCGGTTTGATCGCGCTGGTGTTTTTCGTTCAGGCGGGTTTAAGCGCTTATGCCACCTATGCGCTTAACTATAATGGACAAAAAATCATTTCCGGGCTGCGGGAGTTATTATGGAAGAAATTAATTAAGCTGCCTGTCTCTTATTTCGATACAAATGCTTCCGGAGAAACAGTCAGCCGTGTAACGAACGATACGATGGTTGTCAAAGAATTGATTACAACCCATATCAGCGGATTTATTACAGGCATCATTTCTGTCATTGGATCATTGACAATCTTGTTTATTATGAACTGGAAGCTGACACTGCTTGTGTTAGTGGTCGTTCCGCTGGCCGCTCTTATTTTGGTGCCGATTGGACGGAAAATGTTCTCCATTTCACGGGAAACGCAAGATGAAACAGCCCGTTTTACAGGCCTGCTTAATCAAATTCTCCCGGAAATCAGACTTGTCAAAGCTTCAAATGCGGAGGATGTCGAATACGGCCGTGGGAAAACAGGGATTTCCTCATTATTTAAGCTTGGCGTTCGAGAAGCTAAGGTTCAATCACTTGTCGGCCCGCTTATCTCACTCGTGTTAATGGCAGCCCTTGTCGCAGTCATCGGATATGGCGGCATGCAGGTATCTTCAGGCGAGCTCACGGCCGGAGCGCTCGTGGCTTTTATTTTATATTTGTTCCAAATTATTATGCCGATGGGCCAGATTACAACGTTTTTCACACAGCTGCAAAAATCAATCGGTGCAACAGAACGAATGATTGAGATTTTAGCAGAGGAAGAGGAAGATACAGTGACAGGAAAACAAATTGAAAATGCGCATCTCCCTATCCAGCTTGATTGCGTGTCTTTTGGATATAAGCCTGATCAGCTGATCTTAAAAGAGGTCAGCGCTGTCATTGAAGCAGGTAAAGTCACAGCCATTGTCGGTCCGAGCGGCGGGGGGAAAACGACGCTGTTTAAGCTGCTTGAACGTTTTTATACTCCGACTGCAGGGTCCATTCGGCTGGGGGACGAGCCGATTGATACTTATTCGCTTGAATCGTGGCGGGAGCATATCGGGTATGTATCGCAGGAAAGCCCGTTAATGTCCGGGACAATCAGAGAAAATATTTGCTACGGGTTAGAACGAGATGTGACGGATGCTGAGATCGAAAAAGCCGCGGAGATGGCATATGCGCTCAATTTTATAAAGGAGCTGCCGAATCAGTTTGATACAGAAGTGGGCGAACGCGGCATTATGCTGTCAGGCGGACAAAGGCAAAGAATCGCAATTGCGAGAGCGCTTCTCCGTAACCCAAGCATTCTTATGCTCGATGAAGCGACCTCAAGTCTCGACAGCCAATCTGAAAAATCAGTTCAGCAGGCGCTTGAGGTGCTGATGGAGGGCCGAACAACGATTGTGATCGCTCACCGCCTATCTACCGTTGTAGATGCGGACCAGCTTTTGTTTGTTGAAAAAGGGGAAATTACCGGTCGTGGAACACACCATGAGTTAATGGCTTCCCATGGCCTTTATCGGGATTTTGCTGAACAGCAGCTGAAAATGAATGCGGACTTAGAAAACAAAGCCGGGTAAATTTTGGTCGAATCAGCCAATAAAAAAGAGGAGGGATTTTCCCAATCCTTCCTTTTGAACTATTGAGGGGCTTACGATTTATGGTATACTACTGACGGTAATATTGTATAAAACGGAGGGTAGTTGTGGGAAAACACACTTCTGAACATAAAAATCACGCACAAATTGTCCAGCTGCTTCAAGATGGACAATATTTTTTTCATAAAGGCTTGAAAGCGTATAAAGAGCGCAATCTAAAACGGGCAAGCAAACTGATTCAGCGCGCGGTTCATTTGGAGCCGGAGGATTCAGAGATGCTTTCACAGCTTGCGGTCATTTATTCGGAAATGGGCCAGTATCAAGAGTCGAACGATCTTCTTGACTATATCATGGCAAATCTGGAGGCCGAAATGCCGGAGTGCCACTACTTTAAAGCGAATAACTTTGCCCATCTGGGGCTCTTCCAGGAAGCTTATAAAGAAGCGGCCGCTTATTCTGATGCGGACCCGGATGGTGAATTCGCCGAAGAAAACGATAGTCTGCTTGATTTGCTCGATTTAGGAGACGACGGCATTGAGGATTCGTTGTATGACCAGGATGAACTGCTGGTGAAACAGGATCGGGCAAAGTCATTGCTGGAAAGCGGCCAGCTTGCTGAAGCGGTTGCGGCGCTTGAGGAAATCACAGCTGAATATCCGGAGCTTTGGTCAGCATACAACAATCTCGCGCTTGCCTATTTCTATTCAGGAAACGTTGTAAAAGCGAAGCAAACCGCTTATGAAGTGCTTTCTCATAATGAAGGAAATCTTCACGCCTTATGCAATCTTCTCGTTTTCTACTATTATGAAAGAGAAGACGAAAAAGTGGCGGAATTGAGTGATCAGCTCTCCAATGTCTATCCGATGCTATTGGAGCAGCGTTATAAATTGGGTGCTACATTGGCGCTTGTCGGCCGCTACGAGATCGGATATAAATGGCTCAAATCATTATATAAAACCGGCTTTGAAGGTGACGACACCTTCTTTTACTGGCTTTCCTGCTCTGCTTATTTTACGGGACATACCGACTTTGCCGAGACGATCTGGAGAAAAGTCGAGTCGCAATATCCCGGCGAAGACCGCCCGGCGCCTTGGATTGAGCGGCGGGAAGCTCTTCCTTCATCTGTGGAGCAGCGTCTCGCAGCCTATTATATCAGCAGCACAAAGGGAGAAACAGAGCATCTTGAAGCGGTGATACGATCAAAGAGAATTACCGCTCCTTTTGAAAATCATTTTGTAAAGCTGCTTCTGAATGGAGATTCTGCTGCTGCTGACGTTTCAGCGGATGCACTTTTCGCTTATCAAACGGTTAAATTATTAGAGCAAGCTGAAAAAGAAGAGATGAAAACAGAAGTCATGAGCTGCTGGGTTTTCCATGTCATCCAGCAAATTCGTGCAGCCGCTCCGTTGAAGAATGAGAAAGGCTGGGCAGCAGCCATCTGTTATATTTGGAAGGAAGCCCATGGCAAGCAAGACACGAAAAAAGACACAGCGGCCCGATTCGGCATCTCTCCGGCAACTTTGACGAAATATATGAAATATATTGATGATATTCTAGAATAGTAAATTTTAAAGAGTCGATTTATTTAATCGACTCTTTTTTTGTTAGATAGATTATATTGAGAAAATAATATCGACAGTTTTTTTGCATGCTTAAGAAAAATGACAAATGATGTGTGACTTGACATCTGTTTGAAACATAAATGTAATAAAATTTATCGCTAATTTGTCGAAACTTGATGGTATAATGATTCTCGTACATAAGGAATTAGTGTTTTTTACATATGATGTGAAATAAACGCTATACAACCAGAATAAGAGATGCACAGAATAATTAACCATAAACGACCATCATTCCTCGTAGAGTATGAGGAACGAAACTTGATGTTCAAAATACAATTCCAAATGAGAACAGGTTCACAGTAAAAGGGAGGATATAAAAAGTGAGAAAGAGTTTATTGACACTTGGTTTGGCTTCCGTCATCGGGACAAGCAGTTTTTTGATCCCATTTACAAGTAAAACTGCATCGGCGGAAACATTAGATGAAAAGAAACAAAAAATCGAAAGCAAGCAATCTGAGGTTGCTTCCAGCATTGAAGCAAAGGAAAAAGAATTAACTGAGCTTCAGGAGAACCAAACAAAGATTGAAAAAGAACTGAAAGACATTAACGCTAAGGCGCTTGATACAAGCAACAAGATCGAAGATAAAAAAGAAGAAAACGATAAAACAAAAGAAGAAATCAAAAAACTGAAAAAAGAGATTAAAGAGACAGAAGCCCGCATTGAAAAACGCAATGAAATCCTGAAAAAACGCGTTCGTTCTTTACAGGAAAGCGGCGGATCTCAAGGGTACATAGATGTCCTTTTAGGATCAACAAGCTTTGGTGATTTTATCTCTCGCGCCACTGCGGTTTCATCTATTGTGGATGCAGACAAAGATTTAATCAAGCAGCAAGAGCAGGATAAAGCGAAGCTTGAAGATTCTGAAGCGGATTTGAATAATAAGCTGAAAGAAGTTCAAGCTGCATTGGCTAAATTAGAAACAATGCAAAAAGACCTTGATAAACAGCTTGATGAAAAAGACAAGCTTTTCGACGAAGCAAAAGCAAGCCAGAAGAAAACGGCTGCCGCGATTTCTGAATTAAAATCAGAAGCGTCTAAACTTGCAAATCAAAAAGCAGATACTGAAGCTGAGCAAGCACGCATCAAAAAAGAACAAGAAGCAGCGGCTGCTTTGATCAAAAAGCAGGAAGAAGCACAAAAAGCATCTGATGAAACACAAACAGATGACAGCCAAACGGCTACAACTGAATCAGCAAAAGCAAGCTCATCTGATAATGATTCTTCAGATAACTCTTCTAAGGGTTCGTCAAATAGTTCGTCTAACGGATCATCTTCTAAGAAGAGCAGCAGCTCAAACAGCAATTCAGGCGGCACTGTTATCAGCAACTCCGGCGGAATTGAAGGCGCGATCAGCGTTGGTTCAAGCATTGTAGGACAATCCCCGTACAAATTTGGCGGCGGACGCACTCAGTCTGATATCAACAACCGTATTTTTGACTGCTCATCATTCGTACGCTGGGCATACGCTTCTGCAGGTGTGAACCTTGGACCTGTCGGCGGAACAACAACTGATACGTTAGTTGGCAGAGGACAAGCTGTCAGCGCGTCCGAAATGAAACGTGGAGACCTTGTGTTCTTTGACACTTACAAAACAAACGGACACGTAGGAATCTACTTAGGAAACGGTACTTTCCTAAACGACAATACATCTCACGGTGTATCTGTTGACTCTATGAGCAACGTTTACTGGAAAAAAGCATTTAAAGGCGTTGTAAGACGTGTTGTTCAATAATAAATAAGACAAGGGCCTTCTCTGAACAGAAGGCTCTTTCTTTATTAACATGTATACCCGTTTACAATACATTTAATCGTGATGAGAAAAAAAGTGAGCAAAAAAATAGCGTATCACCATGAGATTTTATAGGATATGGGTAAGGAATACGTTTGATGGGGATTCTTATCATATAAGAAAAGCCCAAACTTGAAAAGATGGTTTAAGGAGTGAATAGTGTGTCAGAAGAAAAAATTTATGACGTGATTATAATCGGCGCGGGCCCTGCTGGGATGACGGCCGCTGTATACACCTCAAGAGCAAATTTATCGACATTAATGATTGAAAGAGGAATTCCAGGCGGGCAAATGGCCAATACGGAAGATGTAGAAAACTATCCTGGATTCGAAAGTATCCTTGGGCCTGAGCTTTCTAACAAAATGTTCGAACACGCGAAAAAATTCGGTGCTGAATACGCTTATGGTGATATTAAAGAAGTCGTTGACGGCAAAGAATACAAAGTGGTCAAAGCCGGTTCAAAAGAATATAAAGCACGTGCTGTCATCATAGCCGCAGGTGCGGAGTATAAAAAAATCGGCGTGCCTGGTGAGAAAGAATTGGGCGGCCGCGGTGTGTCTTATTGTGCAGTATGTGATGGCGCTTTCTTTAAAGGCAAAGAGCTTGTTGTTGTTGGCGGAGGAGATTCCGCGGTTGAAGAGGGTGTATATCTGACACGTTTCGCTTCAAAAGTAACGATTGTTCACAGACGTGATAAACTCCGTGCGCAAAGCATTCTTCAAGCGAGAGCATTTGATAATGAAAAAGTTGACTTCTTATGGAACAAAACCGTGAAGGAAATTCATGAGAAAAACGGCAAAGTCGGTAACGTAACGCTTGTCGATACGGTAACCGGTGAAGAAAGTGAATTCAAAACAGACGGCGTATTTATTTACATCGGCATGCTTCCTCTGTCTAAACCGTTTGAAAATCTGGGCATTACGAATGAAGAAGGCTACATCGAAACAAACGACCGCATGGAAACAAAGGTTGAAGGTATTTTCGCTGCCGGAGACATTCGCGAAAAGTCACTGCGCCAAATTGTAACGGCTACAGGAGACGGAAGTATTGCGGCACAAAGCGTACAGCATTATGTCGAAGAGCTCCAAGAAACGCTGAAAACTTTAAAATAAAAAGGGCTGTCATACGAGTTTCACATTACGTTACTGGGTTTTAATTCCGCTGTAACAGTTGTGTAATGCTTTTCGGTTATGATTAATAAAGTAATTGACCCCCTTTTTATAATGAATACACTTTTTTGGCACGGATTCTCCAGTTATCCGTGTCCTTTTTTTGTCCAAAAATAAAAGACGGATGCCTGTTACAGCAAATCACCTGAACTAAGAGATGAATATGCTGTAAAATAGAAGAAAAGATTGTCAATGTCTCTTCATTGTGGGAGGCATCTTGAAGCGGTATAATAAAGAGACGATGACAGGACGAGAAGGTTAGGTGAACGTACTTGCAAAGAGTGACAAATTGTGTGCTTCAGACGGATGACAAAGTCCTTCTGCTTCAAAAGCCGAGACGCGGCTGGTGGGTCGCGCCGGGAGGCAAGATGGAGAGCGGAGAATCAGTCAGAGACTCCGTCATTAGAGAGTACAGAGAAGAGACTGGTATCTATATCATAAATCCTCAGTTAAAAGGCGTTTTTACCTTTATTATTAAAGACGGTGACCACATTGTCTCTGAGTGGATGATGTTTACGTTTGTCGCTGATGCTTATACAGGGCAAAATGTAGCTGAATCAGAGGAAGGCAAGCTGCAGTGGCACGATGTCAATGACATTCAAAACCTGCCTATGGCGCCGGGAGACGGCCATATCCTTGATTTTATGATGAAGGGACAAGGGCTGCTGCACGGCACATTTACGTATACACCGGATTTTGAGCTGCTCAGTTATCGTTTAGACCCGCAGCATATCAAATAGAAAGACAAGTCAGGGGGGAGAAAGATGAGTGTTAGTGAATCACATGATATTCAGCTTGTCATTATAACCGGAATGTCGGGAGCGGGGAAAACTGTCGCTATTCAAAGCTTCGAAGATCTCGGCTATTTCTGCGTCGATAATCTTCCGCCTTCATTGCTTCCGAAATTTTTAGAGCTGATGAAGGAATCAAATTCGAAAATGAGCAAGGTTGCGCTCGTGATGGATTTGCGCGGCCGTGAATTTTTTGACCGGCTAATTGAAGCACTGGATGAAATGGCGGAAAATCCGTGGATTACACCGCGAATTTTATTCTTGGACGCGAAGGATTCCATTCTTGTCACGAGATATAAAGAAACGAGACGTTCGCATCCTCTGGCAGTGACGGGCCTGCCGCTTGAAGGCATCGCGCTGGAACGTGAGCTTCTTGAGGAATTAAAAGGCCGCTCTCAACTCATTTACGATACGTCAGACATGAAGCCGCGTGATTTACGCGAAAAAATCGTAAAGCACTTTGCGTCAAATCAAGGAGAGACATTTACCGTGAATGTCATGTCATTTGGTTTTAAATACGGTATTCCGATTGACGCAGATCTCGTCTTTGATGTCAGATTTTTGCCGAATCCTTACTATATCGAAAGCATGAGGCCGCTGACTGGCAAGGATGAAGAGGTTTCCTCTTACGTCATGAAGTGGAATGAAACGCAAAAGTTCAATGAAAAATTAATCGATCTGCTGAGCTTTATGCTTCCATCTTACAAAAGAGAAGGAAAAAGCCAGGTCGTCATTGCAATCGGCTGCACAGGGGGACAGCACCGCTCTGTGACACTTGCCGAGAATTTAGCTGGTTATTTCAAAAAGGATTACTATACTCATGTTACTCACCGGGACATTGAAAAGAGAAGCCGGAAATAAGATGGGACAAAAGCCGAAAATTGCAATCTTTGGCGGTGGTACGGGTCTTTCTGTATTGCTTCGGGGCTTAAAGCATAAACCTGTTGACATTACGGCCATTGTGACAGTTGCCGATGATGGGGGAAGCTCTGGCCGTCTGCGGGATGAACTGAAAATTCCGCCTCCCGGAGACATCAGAAATGTGCTTGCCGCTTTATCCGATGTGGAGCCGCTTGTTGAAGATCTCTTTCAGCACCGCTTCAATAAGGGGAATGACTTAACAGGCCATTCTCTCGGGAATTTGATTTTGGCAGCGATGACAAATATAACCGGTGATTTTTTTCACGCTGTCACAGAAATGAGCAAGGTGCTGAATGTAAGAGGAAAGGTTTTGCCAGCTGCCAATGCCAGTGTCGTTCTGCATGCTGAGATGGAAGACGGCCGCGTGGTTTCAGGCGAGTCCACGATCCCGGCGTCCGGACAGCGCATTAAGCGTGTTTTCCTCACGCCTGAACATATTGATCCGCTGCCGGAAACGATAGACGTGATCAGGGAAGCGGATTTGATTATTATCGGTCCGGGAAGCCTCTATACAAGCATTCTTCCCAATTTGCTCGTCCCGAAAATCGGGGAAGAAGTGGTGAAGGCGCCAGCGAAAAAAGTATACATTTGCAACGTAATGACTCAGCCCGGCGAAACACTCCATTACACCGCAGCTGATCATGTGAAAGCGCTCAATCAGCATATGGGCTGTGGTTTTATTGATACGATATTAGTGAACAGCGAAGACATTCCTGACGAAATAAAACGTAAGTACGAAATGGAATCGGCGCGTCCTGTTGATTTTGATATCGAGGAGCTGAAAGCAATGGGGCTTGAAGTCATCAGAGATCAAATCGTAACGTATAAAAATGACGTAATTCGTCACGATACACATAAAGTGGCCTCTCTTCTTGTCGATTTACTAAAAGAATGAAGCCAGAAATGAGGTGGCTATATGTCATTTGCATCAGAAACAAAAAAAGAATTAACGAATCTGGAAGTGAAAGACTGCTGCATTAACGCAGAGCTGTCTGCGCTTATCCGGATGAACGGAGCATTATCATTTACAAACCGCCATCTCGTACTTGATGTTCAAACCGAAAATGCGGCGATTGCCCGCCGCATCTATACATTGCTGAAAAAACAATATGATGTGTCGGTCGAGCTGCTGGTCAGAAAGAAAATGCGGCTGAAAAAGAATAACGTCTATATTGTGCGTTTTTCAGAAAATGCAAAAGCGATCTTAGAGGATTTAAAAATACTCGGGGAGAATTTTGTGTTTGAACGAAGTATTTCGAAAGAGCTGGTCAAAAAGAGATGCTGCAAGCGTTCTTATATGAGAGGGGCATTTTTGGCAGGAGGTTCGGTCAATAACCCGGAAACCTCCTCGTATCATTTAGAAATCTTCTCTCTTTATAAGGAGCATAACGATTCATTATGCGACCTGTTAAATGAGTTTCAGTTAAACAGTAAAACGCTCGAACGGAAAAAAGGCTATATCACCTATCTAAAAGAGGCGGAAAAGATTACTGAGTTTCTGAACGTGATCGGCGCCCACAATTCGCTTCTGCGATTTGAGGATGTCAGAATCGTCAGGGATATGAGAAATTCGGTCAACCGCCTCGTCAATTGTGAAACAGCCAACTTAAACAAAACGATCGGCGCTTCGCTCAGACAGGTGGAGAATATTAAATACATCGATGAAAGAATCGGCCTGGATGCGCTTCCTGAAAAACTTCGGGAAATCGCGCAGCTGCGAATTGATTATCAGGAAGTGACGCTGAAAGAGCTGGGGGAAATGGTAGCAAGCGGGAAAATCAGCAAATCAGGGATCAATCACAGGCTGAGAAAACTTGACGAAATCGCAGAACAGCTGCGGACAGGGCAAACCGTCACTTTAAAATAACCGTAAAGAAAAGGGGAGATCTTATGGTTCAACAGAAAGTGGAAGTTCGATTAAAGACAGGACTGCAGGCGCGTCCTGCTGCTTTGTTTGTACAAGAGGCAAACCGGTTTACGTCAGATGTGTTTCTTGAGAAGGATGGGAAAAAAGTAAACGCAAAAAGCATCATGGGGCTGATGAGTCTTGCGGTAAGCACAGGCACTGAGGTTACCTTGATTGCCCAGGGAGAAGACGAACAAGAAGCGCTTGAAAAGCTGGCTGCTTACGTTCAAGAAGAAGTTTAGGTGATAAAAGATGAATGACTTTCTAAAAGAATGCTTTCAGAAAATTGGCTGGGAGAAAGACCATGTCAGCTTCGGCGATCTCCCCCTTTTTCTCAAAGCAATGGCATACCGTTTTCCATTTGAAAACCGCGCCGTACTCGCAAAAGAGAATTATAAGGTAACAAAAGAAGAGCTGTGGCGCCGCCTGGTCAAAGAACAGCACGGCGGCCTTTGCTACGATTTAAATGGCTTCCTTTATTTTGTTTTGCGTGAGGCCGGGTTTCAGGTGAAGCTCATTCGGGGAACAGTTTATGCCGGAAAACAAGAAGAGTGGGCGTTAGACAGAACGCATGCTGCTGTATTGCTGTCTGCGGAAAAAGGCGAGTATATCGTTGATATCGGCTTCGGCATCAACCTGGCGCTCCAGCCGATACCGCTTTCTGGAGAAACGGTACAATCATCTGTTGGTTCATTCCGAATCAAAGAAGAAGAGACAGAAAAGGGCAGCCATGTTCTGTTGATGGACAAAGGGGAAGGCTGGCAAATCGGTTACGCCTTTACCCTTGAAGAGAGCAATGCCGGTGATTTAGATGACATGAAGGACATGATTCATTCTCATGAAAAATCTCCTTTTAACAAATCACTGCTTGCCTCAAAGCTGACACCGAACGGACGGATGGTCATGTCAGACCGCCATTTCACCATTCATGAAAACGGCGGTGAAGGCCAAAAAAGTGACATCGGCCCTTCAGAGTTTGAAGAGAAATTAAATACTCATTTTTTGTAACGTGAAAAGCTTGCAGCATGTCCGCAAGCTTTTTCTTATGAGCAAGTGTAGATTGCTGCATCAAATGCATCTTCTGGGATATACAGTTTTCCCTTTTCGTATTTATAAGGAATTTCATTCTCTTTAAAGCACTCTTTGGTATAGTCAGTTAGTGTATCCCCAATTTCTATGTATTTCCCGGTATAGTTGGGCTGACATGCTGAAAGAATTGACGTCATTGCCAGAAACAGCATGATTTTCTTCATCACAACACCTGCCTATTATGAAAATTTTACCTTTATCATTCTATCATAACAAAAGGAAAAAGACCGATTTACTATTCCGCACATGCTATAATAATTTTGGAATCTTCTAGAAAAATCATCGTGATGTACATATAAGGGGGATCAACGTGTATCGAATTTTGCTTGTGGAAGATGATGAGCGGATTGCTGCTTTGTTGGGCGGGCATCTTCAAAAATACGGATATGAAGTGAAAATTGCTGAACAGCTGAATGATATAAAATTGGAGTTTGCGGAAATGAAGCCGGATCTGGTGCTGCTTGATATCAATCTGCCTTTTTTTGACGGGTTTTATTGGTGCAGGCAAATCCGTACCATTTCTAATGCGCCGATTATCTTTATATCAGCGCGGACCGATGAGCTGAATCAGGTAATGGCGATTGAAAATGGCGGCGATGATTATATCACCAAGCCGTTCCATTTAGAGGTAGTGATGGCCAAAATCAAAAGCGTCCTGCGCCGCACATATGGTGAATACTCGCCTTCTTTGTCACAGGAATCAAGAATAGTGGAGCTTGGCGGGCTGACGATTTATCCTGATCAGAATGAGGCCGAGTGGAACAGCACCCGCATCTTGTTTTCACAAAAAGAATTTCAGCTTCTATCGATTTTCGTGAGGGAGCATAAAAAAATCGTCTCCCGTGATGAATTATTGGAGGCGTTATGGGATGACGTTGATTTTGTCGATGATAATACGCTAACGGTCAATGTCAATCGGCTGCGGAAAAAACTGGAGAATGCCGGACTGAAAGATTGCATTTCAACGATAAGAGGACAAGGCTATCAATTTCAAGTCAATCGGAAGGATGAACCGGAGTGTTAAAGACTTATCTCATCGACCGCTTCGCTATTATTCTATTTGCATTATTAGGGATAGGAGCTGCCACGCTGATTGCGTATTTAAGCATCATAGAGAGCGGCACAGAACCTCCTGCAGAAAATATGATATACATGTGGGTCTTGCCTGGTGTTCTTTTAGCTGCCGGTTTTGCTGCTGATTACGTACGGCAATTTTCCTTTCTGACTTATGTCAAAAAGCTTGCAGAACAAGCGCCTTCTTCAAATGACATCGGCCAGTCTTTGAAAGCCCGAAAGCCAAGAACACGAGAGCAGGCGCTTTGGACGAAAATGATCAATGCACTCGGGCAGCAATACGAAGGCAGGCTCTTACAATATAACAATCAGCAAAAACAGCATTATACCTTCACCAATCAATGGGTCCACCATATGAAAACACCGGTATCTGTCATTTCCTTAATGATTCAAGAAGGAAAAAATGGAACCTCTTCTTCTTTTCCGACGTTTTTAGAGGAGCTGGAGGATGAAAATGAGAGGTTTCGCCATGGTCTTGATATGATGCTGCAAACGGCCCGGCTGGAGGAATTTGCGTTTGATGTAAGGCCGCAAACCTTTAATGTAACCGAGCTTGTCCGTTCACTTATTAATCAGGAAAAACGGCAGTTTATCAAACGGCGCCTTTTCCCAAAATTACATGTGCCGCCAAACACCGTTCAGATTTCAAGTGATCAAAAATGGCTTTCCTTTGTTGTCGAGCAAATCCTTTTCAATGCCTTAAAATACTCAAAGCAAGGTGAGGGAGACCATATTACAATCCGGATTGAAACAGAGGGACATGAAACGCGCTTATCGATTGCTGATGAAGGCATCGGCATACCGCCGCAGGATCTGCCGCGGATTTTTGATGCGTTTTTTACAGGGGAAAACGGACGAAGCATGTCAGAGGCAACGGGAATGGGCCTTTATTTAGCAAAACAGGTGTGCACCCGGCTTGGCCATCAGCTGTATGCGGAATCAAAAGAAGGGGCTGGCACTGTGATGACCATCGTGTTTTCAAGTGACACCTTAGTGAATGTGACAGCATTGTAAGGTTGGGGAGCGGAATTGAAAGAAAGTTCGATGGGAGGCTGCTGACTTCCTTTTTATAATAAAGAAAAAGGAGGAGCAGAACATGAACGTGTTACAAACAACGAACCTGTCAAAAACGTACTATTCAAATAAAGGAACGATATCATACCAAGCGCTCAGCGACTTTGATCTCAATGTGACGAAAGGAGAATTTGTCGGGATTATGGGGCCGTCGGGAAGCGGAAAAACCACGCTCCTGAATTTGCTGGCCACCATTGATAAACCGACCCAGGGCGAGATGATGATTAACGGCATTCAGCCGAAAACGTTAAAGGATCAAGACCTGGCTCTGTTTCGCAGAAGAGAACTCGGCTTCGTCTTTCAGGATTTTAATCTGCTTGATACGCTGACGATTCGGGAAAATATTCTCTTGCCGCTCGCATTGGACAAGGTAAAGCTGAGAGAAATGGAAGCCCGCTTGGGAGAACTGGCGGATACGCTGCAAATCAAGCATATTCTTGACCACCGGACATATGAGGTATCGGGCGGGCAGCAGCAGCGCGCGGCCTGTGCCAGAGCGATTATTCACAATCCGGCGCTCCTTCTTGCCGATGAACCGACGGGAAACCTTGATTCAAAATCGGCTAAGCAAGTGATGAACACGCTGGCTCAGCTGAATGAAGAAAAGGAAGCGACAATTTTATTGGTCACGCATGATGCCACAGCGGCAAGCTTCTGTAAACGGATTGTGTTTATTAAAGACGGACGTTTCTTTTCAGAGATTCACAGAGGGTCAAACCAGCAGGTGTTTTATCAAAGTATACTGGATACCTTGAGTGTGTTGGGAGGCGATTTTCATGAATTTGAGAACCATCGCCCGTAAAAACATTCTTGGGAATCTGCAACGATATGTCGCCTACTTTCTTAGCTGTGTATTTGCCGTTTCGGTGTTTTTTGTCTTCACATCTTTTATTTTTCATCCAGATGTCAATGAAGACAATGTATATGGCGGAAGCCTTGTCAAAACGTGCTTGAGCGCAGCCCTTGTCGTCATCATTGTATTTTGTATATTTTTTATTTCATATTCGAATTCAGCATTTTTGCAGGCGAGAAAGAAAGAATTTGGGCTGCTGACGCTGTTCGGAACATCAAAGCAGCAGCTCCGCAAGATGATTTATTATGAGCAGTCACTCATTTCTCTAGCGGCGATTGCTGCCGGCATTGGAGCAGGGCTGTTATTTTCAAAACTGTTTTTTATGATCATGACTTGGATGCTCAGCGTGAAGGTGCCGATCTCGTTTGTCATTGTGCCGAAAGCGTTTGTGATGACAGCTGTGGGCTTTCTCATCCTGTTTCAGACGCTGCTCATTTTATCACTGGCACGGATTCGCAAGCTGGAAATCATTGAGCTGATTAAATCGGCTCAAAAGCCGAAAAGCTTGCCGGCCTATTCGAAATGGCTCACTGTGCTGTCTTTGCTGTGTCTGGCTGGCGGTTATTATCTATCTGCCACAGCGAATGCAATTGATATGGTATTTCGTGTCTTTCCGATTTTGATTTTAGTGTTAATCGGGACGTATTTCTTTTTTACACAAAGCAGTGTGGCGTTTTTCCGCATGCTGTACAGAAAGAAACACAGCTTTTATAAAGGAACGAATATCATTGTCCGTTCCAACATGATATTCAGGTTGAAGGATCATGCACGCATGCTGTTTTTAACTTCTATCATTACAGCGGTCATTTTAACCGCTACAGGTGTTATCTATATGTTTTATGCTGATTTAGAAAGACAGGAGGAGCAAAGCATTCCTCAATCTGTCGCCTGGGTAGAAAAAGACGCTTCCAGCTTTCAGGTTATGAAGCCTGAGACGGCTGAGAATACATTGAAAAAAGCTGATGCTAATATCAAGTATAAGGTGGATGCCACAGGGATTCCTGTCACTTTTCAATCAGACTTGCCGTATGGAAACAGGAAAGCGGAAGCGGAGGCTTTGCTGATTTCAGAGAAAATTTATAATCAAGTCGCAAAGGAAAAAGGTTTCCCTGTTATTCATTTACAAGAAAATGAAGCGTTTATTAATGTTCCGTTTCAAATGATGGTAAAAGATACATTTGGTGAAGGGGAAAAAGCAGCATTTCATATGAAGTCAGGAAAAACACTTTCCTACGTCATGAAAAAGCAGCAAAACAAAGGGATATTGATGCCAGTTGAAGGAGTCAGCCGTTTATTAGTCGTCAGCGAAAACAGCTTTGACAGCCTTACTCAGGAAGTGCCGCTGAAGGAACAGATGAGAGTGGTAGGTTATGAGCTTGAGCATTGGCAGGAGACGGTAGATGTCTCTGAAAAGCTTGGAAATATGGTGCCGAAGGAACATACATCTGATTTTCAAACGCGTGCTCCTAATTTTCAAATTGTGAAGCAGGGAGTCGCATTAATGCTGTTTATCGGTCTGTTTGTCAGCGTGCTGTTTTTTATCGTGCAAGGAAGCATGCTGTACTTGCGGATGTTTACGGAAATAGAAGATACGAGAGTCCAAGTTTTAGCATTAAAGAGAATGGGGATTACGGACAAAGAGATTCACTCCATCCTCGGAAAGCAAATTGGATTTTTGTTCTTCATCCCATTTATCGCGGGCACAATTCACGCCGGTTTTGCGTATGCAGCGTTAAGCAACATGCTGAATTCCAACTTATTTCTTGAGGCTGTGATTGTCATCTTCATTTATTTTGTGTTCCAGGCTGTTTATTATATCGTCACCCGCCATATTTATAAGCGTGCTGTTCTTCAGCATATGTAATATAAAATCCGGTCTGGATCAGACCGGATTTTTGTTTATTGGAATTCTCTTGTGAGATTTTTCGGTGTTTGCCCTTGAATGGCTGCGATCATGTTTTCGGCAGCCTGTTTACACATATTAAAGCGCACTTTCGCTGTTGCTGAGCCGATATGCGGCAGTAAAGTAACATTATCTAGCTGCAAGAGCGGATTGTCTTTTGCGACAGGTTCTTCTTCATACACGTCTAAGCCGGCGCCACGAATCCATCCTTCTTGAAGGGCATGGATGAGGGCCTTTTCATCAACCGTCTTTCCCCGGGAAATATTGACGAAAATTGCTGAATCCTTCATCTTCTTAAATTCGCGTTCCCCTATCATGTGATACGTTTCATCAGTCAGCGGCGTAATGAGAAGAATAAAATCAGATTGTTCGAGCAATGTATCAAGCTCAGCGTACTTGACGCCGATGCTGTCTTCCGTTTCTTGTTTCCGATGGCGGTTATGATAAAGCACTTCCATATCAAAGCCGAATTTGGCGCGTCTCGCTGCTTGTTCGCCGATTCTGCCCATGCCGATTATGCCTAACGTCTGATGATGAACGTCAATGCCGAAAAGCGCTTCCTCTTCAACTGTTCCCCATTTTCCGGCTCTGACGAAACGGTCCAGTTCGGCAACACGTCTGGCGGAAGATAGAATCAGAGAAAAGGCCAGATCCGCGACCGTGTCATCCAGTGTATAAGGTGTATGAGTGCCAAGGACACCTCTTTCTTTCATGGCTTCTATATCGAAGTTATCATAGCCTACGGATTGATTGCTGACCACTTTGAGCTTAGGCGCATGCTCCAGCAATTCACGATTGATTGACGGTCCGGACGTTCCTGAAGTTAAAAGCCCTTCTGCCTCTTTTAATTTCTCAAATAGCACGTCATTCGGAAGCGTATCCTCCTGCCATATTTCATAACGGCAATGTTCACCGATGAATGATTCAATCTCTTCAGGAATCGGTTTTGTGATCAATAC
>NZ_JAVAXX010000106.1:0-19328 GCF_042709275.1 Bacillus sp. LR_5
TTGGCTCATGCAGCGGGCACAGCTGACACCTGAGAGAATCGCTCTCATCTATGGAGACCAAACCGTGACATTTGCAGAATTGTTTGCAGCGTCTAAGCGAATGGCGGCGCAGCTTGGTGCTCATTCGGTTCGGAAAGGAGATACTGCGGCTATTTTGCTCCAAAACCGTGCAGAAATGGTATACGCCGTTCACGCTTGTTTTTTGCTTGGTGTGAAGGCGGTGCTTCTGAATACGAAGCTGTCAACACATGAAAGGCTGTTTCAGCTGAAGGATTCCGGTGCACGCTTTTTACTGACAGATTCAAACTTTGACCAGCAAGATTATGAGCATACCGTTCAAACGATTGATGTGGACGAACTGATGAAAGAAGCCGCAAAGGAAATTGAGATCCAGGCTTATATGCAATTGGATGAAACGGCAACGCTGATGTATACCTCGGGTACGACAGGCAAGCCCAAGGGAGTTCAGCAAACGTTCGGAAACCATTATTTCAGTGCGGTGTCGTCCGCGCTTAATTTGGGTATAACAGAACAAGACCGCTGGCTTATCGCATTGCCACTCTTTCACATCAGCGGATTGTCCGCGTTATTTAAATCTGTGATCTATGGAATGACTGTCGTGCTTCACCAGCGTTTTTCTGTAAGCGATGTGCTGGATTCTATCAGCAGGCATCAAGTGACAATGATATCTGCGGTGCAGACAATGCTGGCCAGTCTTTTGGAAGAAACAAGCCGCTGCCCTGAATCCATCAGATGCATTCTGCTCGGCGGAGGCCCTGCACCGCTGCCATTGCTTGAGGAGTGCCGCGAGAAAGGATTCCCTGTCTTTCAGTCATACGGAATGACAGAGACATGCTCACAAATTGTTACCCTGTCGCCGGAATTCAGTATGGAAAAACTCGGATCTGCGGGTAAACCGCTGTTTTCATGCGAAATCAAAATAGAGCGGGACGGACAGGCGTGTGAACCGTTTGAACACGGTGAAATCTTGGTCAAAGGCCCGAATGTGATGAAAAGCTATTTTAACCGGGAGAGCGCAAACGAATCATCCTTTCAAAATGGCTGGCTGAAAACAGGTGATCTTGGGTATTTGGACAGCGAAGGCTTTTTATATGTATTAGACAGACGTTCAGATCTGATCATATCAGGCGGAGAAAACATTTATCCGGCTGAAGTGGAGTCAGTGCTGCTTTCACACCCCGCTGTAGCCGAAGCCGGTGTTTCAGGGGCAGAGGACAAAAAATGGGGGAAAGTACCCCACGCCTATCTTGTCCTTCACAAGCCTGTGAGTGCAGAAGAATTGACCGCCTACTGCAAAGAACGCTTGGCGAAGTATAAAATTCCTGCAAAATTCTTTGTACTGGACAGCCTGCCGCGCAATGCGTCTAATAAGCTCATGCGAAATCAGCTGAAGGATGCGCGTAAAGGAGAACTGCTATGATCGAAATAGAGAAAATTACGCTTTACCATTTGAGCATGAATTTAAAGAAACCGTTCAAAAACAGTATTGAAACGCTTCAAGAGCGTAAATTTCTGATCGTGGAAGCCATTGATACATCCGGTGTCACAGGCTGGGGAGAAGTGTCTGCGTTCTCTTCGCCTTGGTACACCGAGGAAACCATTGGAACATGTTTGCACATGTTAAAGGATTTTTTTATTCCCAATGTTGTGGGACGTGAATTCAATCACCCTTCCGACGTGCCGGACAGTCTGGCGCGCTATAAAGGAAATCGGATGGCAAAAGCGGGACTTGAATCGGCTGTCTGGGATATCTATGCGAAAAAGAAGGGCATATCCCTCGCCGAGGCATTGGGCGGGACAAGAGATAAAGTGCCTGCCGGGGTGGTTGTCGGCCTGGCGCCCCTTGACGATATGCTGAAGGAAATTGAGAGTTATCAAAAAGAAGGGTATCAAAGAATAAAAATAAAAATTCAGCCTGGGCAGGATGTGGAATTGGTCAAGGCCATCCGCAGCCGATTTCCGAACATCCCGCTCATGGCTGATGCCAATTCATCCTATGAGCTGAAGGATATCAGCCGTTTAAAGGAGCTTGATGACTATCATTTAATGATGATTGAGCAGCCGCTCCAAGCTGACGATATCGTTGACCACCGCCACTTGCAGAAACATTTGAAAACGGCCATTTGCCTTGATGAAAGCATTTGTTCAGCCGATGATGCGAGACGGGCGATTGAGCTCGGAAGCTGCAAAATCATTAATATTAAGCCTTCCCGTGTCGGCGGTTTAACAGAAGCCTTAAAAATTCATGATTTGTGCAGAGAGCACCATATGCAGGTTTGGTGCGGCGGTATGCTGGAAACAGGCATATCCAGAGCGCAAAACGTGGCGCTAGCTTCACTGCCGCAATTCACAATACCCGGTGATATTTCATCATCTTCACGCTATTGGGATGAGGATATTGTGACCCCTGATATCCATATTGATAATGGATTTATTTCTGTGTCAAAACAGCCTGGTTTAGGGGTTGAAGTGAATCAGGACATTATGCGAAAATATGTGACCAAAATGGATGTTTTCACACAGCATGGATAAGAAAAAAGCATTTTGCCATTTTGAGAGAATGTCAGTGTGCTGTTATAGTAAAAGCGTTCGTTGAATACATCCCTTCTCGTTTGGACCGGCTGCTAACCCAGCCGGTTTTTTTATGCAATTGTTGCTTGACAAAAGTGGACAAACGCGATATTTTTGCACCAAGGAAACTTTTTGTCCTATATAAATAAAATATGCTTTTGGCTAATTTAATGTCACATGTCTAAGAAATAAAAACATAAGATAATACAATCGGACATTGATGGCAAAGAGGAGGGAAAATATGAAACAGGGACTGATGGCAGCAGTGCTTTTTGCCTGTTTTGCTTTAACAGGATGCGGTACCGGTTCAGCCGGAAAAAGCGCCGATCAGCGGTTACAGGTAACGGCAACAACATCCCAAATTGCCGATGCAGCCGAAAACATTGGAGGAAAGCATGTAAAAGTCACCTCTTTAATGGGACCGGGGGTCGATCCGCATCTTTACAAAGCCTCACAAGGTGATACGAAAAAATTAATGTCAGCCGATGTTGTGCTGTACAGCGGATTACATTTGGAAGGGAAAATGGAGGATGTTCTCCAAAAAATAGGCGAACAAAAACAAGCAGCGGCAATTGCTGAGGCCATACCGAAAAGCAAGCTTATTTCTGCCGGAGAAGGCAAGACGTTTGATCCCCACGTTTGGTTTAGCATTCCGCTATGGATCTATGCGGTGGATGAAATCGAAGCGCAATTCAGTAAAGCGATGCCTGAGCACGCAGATGATTTCAAGAAAAACGCCAAACAATACAAAGAAGATTTGCAATATTTAGATAAGTGGTCGCGGCAGGAGATCGCACACATTCCGGAGAAAAGCCGTGTGCTTGTTACGGCTCACGATGCCTTTGCGTATTTTGGGAAAGAGTATGGTTTTCAGGTGAAAGGCCTGCAGGGACTCAGCACAGATTCGGATTACGGATTGAAGGATGTTCAGGAGCTTGTCGATCTCCTAACAGAAAAACAAATAAAAGCTGTTTTTGTAGAAAGCAGCGTGTCTGAAAAATCAATAAATGCAGTGGTGGAAGGGGCTAAAGAAAAAGGCCATACAGTCACAATCGGCGGTCAGCTCTATTCGGATGCCATGGGTGAAAAGGGCACAAAAGAAGGCACATACGAAGGAATGTTCCGCCACAATATTAACACAATTACTAAAGCGCTTAAATAAAGAAAAGAGGTGAAGGAAATGTTCCCTGTTGAGCTCAATAATGTAACGGTCGCTTATCATAAAAAGCCTGTTCTGCAGGAAATTACGCTGCAGGTGCCTGAAGGAAAACTGATTGGCATTATCGGTCCAAACGGCGCGGGAAAATCAACCTTGATCAAAACCATTCTCGGTCTTGTGCCCAGAGCTTCAGGAGACATCTCTATTTACGGCAAAGACTATAAGGATCAGCGGACAAGAATCGGATACGTTCCGCAGCGAGGCTCGGTTGACTGGGATTTTCCCACAAACGCGCTCGATGTCGTGCTAATGGGAAGATACGGCCGGATTGGCTTATTGAAAAGGCCAAAAAAAGCCGACGTGGATATGGCGAAGGCTGCTTTAGAAAAAGTCGGGATGCTTGATTATGCGAAAAGGCAGATCAGCCAGCTGTCAGGAGGCCAGCAGCAGCGGGTGTTTCTTGCCCGGGCACTATGCCAGGACGCTGACATTTATTTTATGGATGAACCGTTTGCCGGCGTTGATGCAGCGACGGAGCGGGCAATTATGACGCTTTTGGCAGAACTTAAGGAAAAAGGAAAAACAGTGCTTGTCGTCCACCATGACCTGCAGACCGCCGAGGATTATTTTGATTGGATCCTGTTGCTTCATCTAAGAAAAATCGCTTTCGGACCGGCGGAAAACGTTTTTACGATCGAAAACCTGCAAAAAACGTATGGGGGAAGGCTGACGTTTCTAAAAGATAAAGTGCTGGCAGAAGGACAGAAGGGGTGAGCGCATTGTTTGAAAGTTTGTGGCTGCAGCTCCAGCATCCAAATACACAGTGGGTGCTGGCGGGTACGCTTTTGCTCGGGGCGGCAAGCGGTGTTTTGGGCAGCTTTGTGCTGCTGAGAAAGCAAAGTTTAATCGGCGATGCGATGGCTCACTCAGCTCTGCCGGGCGTGTGTCTCGCTTTTCTGTTCACCGGGCAAAAATCACTGCCTATCTTTTTGCTGGGGGCAGCGCTTGCCGGGCTGCTCGGAACGTGGTGTATTCAGCTGATTCCTCGGCTTTCAAAAACAAAAGAGGATTCGGCGATCGGGATTGTTCTCTCTGTGTTTTTTGGCGTCGGGATCATCCTGCTGACGTATATTCAGCAGCAGGGGGCGGGAAGCCAAAGCGGGCTTGATTCTTTTTTATTCGGGCAGGCCGCTTCATTGGTCAGACAGGATATCATGCTTATTGCAGGGATATCCGCTGTTCTATTGCTTCTTTGCATTGTTTTCTTTAAGGAGTTCACATTGATTACGTTCGATCTCGCGTTTGCAAAGGGATTGGGAATGCCGGTGCGGTTTTTAAACGGGCTACTGGCTTGCCTTATCGTCTGTGCTGTCGTTATCGGGCTTCAGACAGTTGGTGTGATCTTAATGGCGGCTATGCTGATTACGCCTGCCATAGCTGCAAGATATTGGACCGAACGGTTAACCGGAATGATGGTCATTGCCGCGGCCGCAGGCGGGGTCAGCGGCGTGGCCGGAACCTTGCTGAGCACGACAATGAAGGGCATGGCAACGGGGCCATTAATGATCTTGTCAGCAACGTCGATCTTTCTCTTTTCAATGATTTGCGCACCTAAGCGCGGCTTGGCGGCAAAAGCCATAAGACTGATAAGGCTTCGGCGCAAAACAAGCCGCGAGCAGGTGCTGCTGACGATTTATGAGCAGTATGATAAGAATGAACTTTATGTAACGGCTGAAAGTATAAGAGAGAAAAGGAGATCCCTTTCATTATGCCGTAAGGTATTGAATGACTTGGAAAAAGAGAGGTGCATTGTGCGTATCGAAAACGGAGTTTGGCAAATGACACCCACTGGGATAGAAAAAGGCTATCATACAGCATTGAAGCATCGGATGCATGAAGTGTATCTCATGCACGAAATGGAGCTTGCGAATATTGAAATTGATCAGGATCATTTCGTCCCGGATCATTTGCCTGAGGAAACAAGAGAGCGTCTTTTTTCACTCTTAAAGCTGTATGGACGGATGCCTGAGCTCCGCAAAGCGCCTGCTGATGCAGAGAAGGGACAGATCGCCAATGAGTTTTGAAGCATGGATTATAGCTACCGGTGTATTAGTCGGTGTAAGCTGCGCATTGATCGGCACATTTCTCGTGCTGAGAAGGATGGCGATGCTGGCCGACGCGATCAGCCATACTGTGTTGCTTGGCATCGTCAGCGCTTTTCTTGTGACTGGAAGTCTTGATGGGATTCCTATGTTTATTGGCGCAGCCGTATCTGGGCTGTTAACGGCATTTTTGGTTCAGCTGCTCCATAGCAAGGGGGTTCAATCAGATGCCGCCATAGGCGTTGTGTTTACATCTTTATTTGCGGTCGGCGTTATTTTGCTTTCGGTGTATGGCGCCAATGTCCATCTCGATATTGAACACTCGTTAATGGGAGAAATCGCTTTTGTGCCGTGGAATACGATTACGGTATTCGGAGTTGACATCGGGCCGAAAGCGTTTTGGATGCTGGCATCTGTTTTGGTTTTAAATGTCTTGTTGATCGGTGTGTGCTACAAGGAGTTCAAGATCGCTTCGTTTGATCCGCAAATGGCTTTAGCTCTGGGAATACCGGTTTTGCTGATTCATTATGTGCAAATGGGCATGCTTTCGCTGACAACCGTTGCTTCCTTTGATTCGGTTGGTGCTGTATTGGTTGTGGCTATGCTGATTGTCCCGCCTGCCGCGGCACATTTGCTGACAGACAGGCTGCTTTCTATGCTGATTCTCAGCGCGTTAATTGGCGGGCTGTCGGCGGTCGCGGGCTATTTCTTTGCAACGTGGCTTAATGTTTCGATTTCCGGAGCGATGGCGGCTATGACAGGTGTATGTTATGCAGGCGCCTTTTTGTTTTCACCTTTAAACGGAGTCGTGACAAGAAAACTGAGAACACTGAACATGCAAAAAGAAAGAGCTGGCTGATGCAGCTCTTTCTTTTGATTACAAATCATGCGGCTTAAACGTTTTGCAGTCTGTTTCCTTGCTGTTTTCAGCCGTTTCACCAGTATGGCTGACAACATAAATGGCATCAGCGGTGCATTTGTTTCCTTTGCCCCAATAAGAACAGTTGTTGACTTCGCATAGAATTTTCTGCTCCATGCCATCCCCTCCTTATACAGGTTCTGGCTTAGTATAGCCGGCGTGCTTGTCCTCTATTCTTCCTGGCGGATATACCGTTTATCTCGCATAAACATTTTCCAGAAGAAATAAAAGCCTGGAAAGAGAATGATAAATGCTACGATATACGTCGCAAACAGCGCTCTGAACGTCGCTGGCTCTGTAAAGCCCGACATGACTGTCACATCGGGATAAATCATATACGGGAGATGCGCCCGCCCGTACGCGTAGCTTGCCAGAAAATACTGGATCGCAATCGCGACAAGTGCAAGCCGCGGCTTTCCAATGTTTTGGCCAAAGCTCTTGTTAGGCAGAAAAAGAGCGATTCCCGCGATGACAAATGTAATGAACGATGCAATAATCCAAGAGAAATCATTCATCATTCCGCTGTACAGCCAGTTTGCTTCATTCCGCAGTGTCAGCATAATGCAAACAGCAAACAGGAGTGAAATCGGACCGGTAATCAAGGCGCTTTTTCTGTAGGCGCGGTACGCATCCTGTTCCTCCGCCACATTTGAAAAATCAGCAAGCAGCAGCGAAGACAAAAACAAAGTGCTTAAAATCGCAAACCCGATAAATGAGTAGGCATTGGGGCTTGAAAAGATTTTGGACATGTTCAAGTTATAGATTCCGTCCGTTTTTTCTATAAAACCTCCGTGTGTCACAGGAAGCACCAATATTAAAATAGCAGGGATGATAAAGCCGGAGATGCCGGAAATATATCTTAGCATTTTCCGCTCCTTTGCTGTGTTTGAAAAAACGAGAAATCCGCTTCGAATCGCTAAAAACAGTAAAATCATGCTGCCGGGAATTAATAAAACGGTTCCGAGCACAAATGTCGCGCCAGGAAAAAAGCTGAAAAGCGCCACGACGATGGCCACAATAAAGACGTTTGTGACCTCCCAAGTCGGGGACAGAAAGCGGTTCGCAATATCGGTGGCCTTCATGTGCTCCTTGTTTAAATAGATCATAGACCAAAATCCCGCTCCAAAATCCATTGTCGCCATGACGGCGTAAATAAACACAAAGCCCCAGATAATTGAGATGGCGATCAGAGCGTCAGTTGAAATGTCCATTTGTCGATCTTCCTTCCATTTGGTTTCCTGTTTGCGGAGCCATTACGACTCCGCTGTATTTAAATCTTCGTCAACCGGGTGCTTGCGGAAATAGTACAGCAGCACGTAGACGACAGCTGCGCCTAATACAGCGTAAACAAATGTGAAAAATAAGAAGAGCACCCCGATCGAGCCAGTCGTTGTCACGACATCTGACGTTTTGAGGAGATGATAGATGACCCAAGGCTGCCTCCCCGTACAGGCGAAAATCCATCCGAATTCAATGCCGATGAGACTAAAAGGGCCTGCTGTCATGAAAATGACCAAAAGCCACGTTGGGAAACGGTCTTTCTTGAGCACCTTTCTCCAGACCACACCGATAATGGAATAAAGAATAAGTAGCATGCCTACCCCCACCATCGCATTAAACAGCGTGTGAATGAACAGCGGCGGCCATTCGTCTCTCGGAAATGCATTTAATCCTTTTACAACAGTGTCAAAGCGGTTCGCTGCCAGAAAGCTTAACGCCCATGGAATCTCGATGGCCCACTTTACTTTTTCTTCATTCGGGTCGGTGAAACCGCCGATAGCAAGAGGGGCGTGAGATCTTGTTTCAAACAAGCCTTCAGCGCCTGCTAATTTTTCGGGCTGATATTCGTACAGCATCTGTGCGGATTCGTGTCCGTTCAAAGCGGTCAGCAGTGAAAAAATACCGCCGATCGTCAGTGCGAGCAAAAGGGCTTTCCGGTGAAAGCGATAGACCTTTTCTTTTTTTCTCGACCGGATCATTTTATATGCAGCAACAGAAGCAACGATAAACGCGCCCGTCATAAATGCAGATAAAACGACATGGCCTGCGGTGATAAAAAAGCTTGGGTTGAAGAATGCAGCCCACGGATCAACATCTGTAATCTTCCCGTTTGAAATTTTAAAACCGGCCGGCGTTCCTTCAAAGGCATGGACATTCGTGATCAGAACAGCTGACGCTGCTGCCCCGACTAACACAAAGAAAACGGCAACAATCCTCATTGCCGGTGACAAGCGGTCTGCGGCGTATACATAAATCGACATGAAAAGGGCTTCAACAAAAAAAGCATAGATTTCAATTTGAAACGGCAGGGACATGACCCGGCCGATGACTTCCATAAATCCCGGCCATAAAAGCGCGAGCTGAGTGCCCGCAATCGTCCCGGTCGGTATGGCGACCCCCAGCAAAACCGCTTGTGCTTTCGTCCATCTTTTCGCCATGATCGCATAATGGTCATCTTTCGTTTTTTGATAGATCAATTCTGCCACTAAAATCATGAGCGGTAGACCGACTCCAAGCGTTGCGAAAATGATATGAAAGCCCATTGTCGTGCCAAAAAGGCTTCTGGCCAAAACTAAATCATCCACAATCGTAAACCACCTTTCTAAAAAGACGTCCTGTATGTATTTTGGGTTTATTATTTGCTTCCTCGGTTAGATTATTCTTCCTATTCTTAAATGCGATGAGGTTTACAATGCGAAAACGCAGGGAAGGATGTAAGAAGATTGACAAAACGTTTGTGAGGATATAAAATAAAGCGTAATTATTACGATTTAAGGAAGGGAGATATACATGAAAGAAGGAATTCATCCAAAGAACCACAAAGTCATATTTCAGGATGTCAACAGCGGCTACCGTTTTCTCAGCACCTCTACTAAAACATCTAATGAAACAGCAGAGTGGGAAGACGGCAACACATATCCGGTCATTAAAGTAGAGGTCAGCTCTGACACGCATCCGTTTTATACAGGCCGACAGAAATTCAATGAAAAAGGCGGAAGAGTGGAGCAGTTCAAAAAACGTTATAATATGGGGAAATGAGGCAGACCCTGAGGGTTTGTCTTTTTTTTGCCCAGTTTGATTTTTGATAAGATGACGAAAAGTCAAATGCTGTGATATATTGGAGAGTAAAAAGACCAAGAAAGGAATACAGCTAGCTATGAGCCTATTAAATGATATTCTTGATTTTAACAAGACATTTACTGAACAAAGGGAGTACGAAAAGTATCAAACATCAAAATTCCCAGATAAAAAAATGGCGATTCTTTCTTGCATGGACACTCGTTTGGTTGAATTGCTGCCGCATGCAATGAATATGCGAAACGGTGACGTGAAAATCATTAAAAGTGCCGGTGCACTTGTGACACACCCATTCGGAAGCATCATGAGAAGTTTGCTCGTCGCAGTGTACGAGCTGAACGCAGATGAGGTATGTGTGATCGGGCATCACGATTGCGGCATGAGCAAAATCAGCAGCGAAAGCATGCTTGATAAAATGAAAGAAAGAGGAATTCCGGAAGAACGCATCGAAACATTAAAGTACTCCGGTGTAGACTTTGATCAATGGTTTAAAAGCTTTGATTCAGTTGAAGCAAGTGTAAAAGACAGCGTAGACGTTATTAAGTATCACCCGCTGTTCCCGGAAAATGTTCCTGTCCATGGTTTAGTCATTGATCCTAAAACCGGGAAACTGGATCTTGTCGTAAACGGCTATAACGATTAATGTTTTTGTTTCTTTTCAGGAACAGGGTCGACTCCACCCGGATGGAACGGATGGCATTTCAAAATCCGTATGATTGTCAGCCAGCCGCCTTTTAAAGCGCCATGCGTTTTAATCGCTTCGATTCCGTATTGTGAACAAGTCGGATAAAAGCGGCATGTTGGGGGCGTCAAGGGCGAGATGAATTTTTGATATCCTCTGATCAGAGCGATAAATAGGGTTTTCATATGTCTTCAGCAACCTTTCTGATGCAAGTATAAGAAAAAAAACACAGATTGAAAAGTTATTCGATAATTCTTATCGGAAAGGTGTGTTATAATGAATGTACATTTTTAAAAAAGGGAGAGTGCCATTATGCCTTCAGTAGAAAGTTTTGAGCTTGATCATAATGCGGTTGTTGCTCCATATGTAAGACATTGCGGCGTGCATAAAGTAGGAACAGACGGCGTTGTAAATAAATTTGATATCCGTTTTTGCCAGCCAAATAAACAGGCGATGAAGCCTGACACCATTCACACACTTGAGCATTTGCTCGCGTTTACGATTCGTTCTCACGCTGAGAAATACGATCATTTTGATATCATTGATATTTCTCCAATGGGCTGCCAAACAGGCTATTATCTTGTTGTGAGCGGAGAGCCGACACCAGCGGAAATCGTTGATCTGCTTGAAGACACAATGAAGGAAGCGGTTGAAATTACCGAAATTCCGGCTGCGAATGAAAAGCAGTGCGGCCAAGCGAAACTTCATGATCTGGAAGGCGCTAAACGTTTAATGCGTTTCTGGCTGTCACAGGATAAAGAAGAATTGCTAAAAGTATTTGGCTAAACAGAAAGGGACCTTTTTGCGCTTATGCAAAAAGGTCTTTTTTGTGACGTATCATTTTTTATGTACCATTTGCTGTAAGCGTTTGCTACTATTTAGGTAAACGATGAAAGGGTGATGGCATGAAAAAGATGTTAGCTGTTCTGCTTTTTTCTGCTTTTTTGCTTAATGGATGCGGATCTGATGAAAACAAAGCAAATACTGCAGCTGAGACGCCTGAGGTATTGGATGTCAAGCTGACCGGCCCTGAAAAAGTAAATCCCGGAGAAAGCGCCGCATATGAAGCAGCGGTATCATATGGTGACGAAGCGGTGACGGATGCCGATGAAGTGGAGTTTGAAGTGTGGAAAGAAGGAGAAAAAGGCGCCAGCCAAATGTTTAAAGCGAAACAAGAAAAGGGCGTATACCGATTGGAAACAACGTTTAAGGAAGATGGTGTCTACACTGTCCAATCCCATGTCACAGCAAAAAAACAGCATAGCATGCCGACCGTAAAAGTCCAAGTCGGTGACGCCGATGCTGCCAGCAATCAGTCTGAAGACGAGCATTCACACAATCATTGATTTTTTGAATCAGAACGAGTTTCTTGCGGAGGATCAATGGTGTGCTTTACATTATAGGCTTTGACAGTCGTCCAAATGGTGACAAGCAAAACAGCCAACACAATCAAAATACTTATCGTAATGAGAAGCGTCATGACATTCCACCTCCCGTTTTTTAACAATTGTAGCATAGTAAAAGAAATCGTGACAGATAAGGGTAAAAAAGAGGTTTTAACGTACGATATAAAGGGTATACATAGTCATATAACAAGGAGGAAGATAATCATGTCAGAACAATTGATTCAAGCAGTGAACAAACAAGTAGCCAACTGGACAGTCATGTATGTGAAACTACATAATTATCACTGGTATGTGAAAGGGAAAGATTTCTTCACTCTTCATGAAAAGTTTGAGGAGCTGTATAACGAAACGGCAACTTATATTGATGACTTAGCAGAGCGCCTTTTGGCGCTGGACGGAAAACCGATTGCGACAATGAAGGAATCCTTGGAAACGGCTTCTGTAAAAGAAGCGGCAGGAAATGAAACGGCTGAACAAATGGTTCAAAGCGTATATGATGATTTCACAATCATTGCGGAAGAGCTGAAAAACGGCATGGATTTAGCTGATGAAGTCGGTGACGAAACAACAGGGGACATGCTTCTTGCGATCCATCAAAATATTGAAAAACACAACTGGATGCTGAAAGCTTACTTGGGTTAGATCCGAAAAAAAAGAAAGGCCGGATGTCTTATAAAAGACGTCCGGCTTTTGATTTTACGCCCCAAAAAAATAGGCGACAACCAGTCCATTTTTCTGAAAAATCCAATCCGTTCGGCTTGTTTTCCATAGAATATCGTAAGGCCGTTTCTGTGAAAGGATGTTGGGATAAATGGATAGAGACTTTGGCATCTTTTCGTTTTTAGCAGTCAGCGTTTCAGCAGCGGGGTTTTTCTTCGGAGGTTTTCAGTATTCATTTCTGATTTTGCTCTCTCTTATGGCAATTGAATTTATCAGTACGACCTTGAAGGAAACGATTATTCACAAATTGGCGTTTAAAAAGGTATTTGCCCGGCTTGTCAAAAAATTAGTCACGCTGGCTCTGATCTCTGTATGCCACTTTTTTGATCAGCTGCTGAATACACAGGGGTCAATACGTGACTTGGCTATTATGTTTTATATTCTTTATGAATCTGTGCAAATTGTAGTGACAGCCAGCTCTCTCGGCATACCGGTTCCTCAGATGCTTGTCGATCTTTTAGAAACGTTAAAAAATAAATTCAAACGCAAACCGTAACTTTTACCTGTTCACGGGTCATAATAAAGCCCAGAGCGTCAGTCGCACATTCTGGCAAAAGGCACGGCAAAAAACTGTACGAGCTGGTCTGCATGCTTTAGCCCTTGATGGCGTGCTGGGTTTCCCTTATTTTTTGATTAAAGGCTTTCGAAGAAATATAACTGTGGTATGATGTATGGAAGATAGCTAGGAACGGATTTGAGGGATAAACATGTACGAGTTTAAAGATTATTATCAGAATACTGTTCAGCTTTCCTTTGACGATCAGCCTTTCTCGGATAGCCCGAAGCATGTCTGGGTGATTTGCCGTTTTGGCGGCAAATGGCTTTTAACAGAACATGAGGACAGAGGCTATGAGTTTCCGGGCGGGAAAGTAGAGCCGATGGAGTGCGCAGAAGAGGCGGCGCTCCGGGAAGTAAAGGAAGAGACGGGTGCGAGAGTGAAAAGCCTCAAGTACCTCGGACAGTATAAAGTTCTCGGTAAAGAAAAAGTGATTGTGAAGAATATATATTTTGCAGTTATAGAAAAGCTTGAAAAGCAAGCTGATTACTTTGAAACGAAAGGCCCGGTTTTGTTTCATGAGCTTCCGGAGAACCTTTCCCGCAATAAAAAATTCAGCTTTATTATGAAGGATTCCGTTCTTCCAATCAGTTTGAAAAAACTGAAAGAAGCTGGATGGATCGAATAAAAAAACCGGCACATTTGCCGGTTTTTTTTTATGTCCTGCCCTTCGTCCATTTCTTTTCCAGCAGCTCTACGCCCTGATACATCAAAGTGGCGAATATGGCGATGATCAGCAGGCTTAAGAAGACGAGTGTAAAATTGAAGACTTGGAAACCATAAATAATCATATATCCCAATCCGACCTTAGAAACAAGGAATTCTCCTACAATGACGCCAACCCATGATAAACCGACATTTACTTTTAGTGTTGAAATAATAGCGGGGGAGGATGCGGGCAGAATCACTTCTTTAAAAATGACCCATTTTTTTGCGCCGAATGTTTTCATGACTTTTATATAGTTTTCGTCAACCTCCTGGAAAGCGGTGTACACAACGATGGTTGTGATAATAACGCTGATGATGGCCCCCATCGCAATAATGCTGATAAAACTGGGACCGAGCGCGACAATCAGGATCGGGCCCAGAGCCACTTTCGGCATTGCATTCAAAATCACAAGATACGGATCTAAAATCCTGGCAAGCCGGTTGGACCACCATAACAAGGCAGCGAGGCACGTGCCCATAAACGTTCCAAGCAAAAAGCCAAGCACCGTTTCAAATAAAGTGACGCCGATGTGTGACAGTAAAGACCCGTCACCGATCTTCTCCAGCAATAAATGCCAAACAGCTGACGGAGAGCTGAAGATCAGCGGATCGATCCAGCCGAGCCTGCTGGAGATTTCCCAACCCGAGAAAAAGAGAATAAATATGGCAAGCTGAAAGGAATGGACATTCCATTTTTCTTTTTTCTGTTTGAATTGATATTGCTCGTGAAGCAGATCAATCGTTTCTTTGCTGTTTCTCAAGAGAATTCAGCTCCTTCCATATCGTTTGAAACAGCATCTGGAAGGATGGCTCCTGGCGGGCGTCAAAAGGCATCATCGCGGCCAATTCCTTAGGAATGGTAAAAATCTGATGGATGGTGCCCGGCTGGTTTGAAAATAAAAAGATCGTATCGCTCATCGCTATCGCTTCCCCAATATCATGTGTGACAAGCACTGCAGTTTTTTGATACTCCTTTAATGTACGGAAAACCAGGTTTTCCAGTGACAGCTTTGTCTGAAAATCAAGCGCGGAAAATGGCTCATCCAGCAAAAGCAGACTTGGATTTGGCGCAAGAGTTCTTGCAAGCGCGGCCCGCTGGCGCATTCCGCCCGACAGCTCCTTCGGATATTTTTTCTCCACATCTATGAGGCCGAACTCCGGCAATAGACCGAGCGCAGCAGCCTTGCTTTCTTCCGTCAACGTGTCGGCGATTTTTAAACCGAGAAGCACATTTTCCTCGATAGATTTCCAGGGAAATAAGTAATCCTGCTGAAGCATGTAGCCAATGTTATGTTCTTTTTGATTCGGCTCACGGCCTTCAATCAGAACTCTGCCTTCCGAGGGCTCAATCAGGCCGGCAATAATGGAAAGCAGTGTTGTTTTTCCGCAGCCGCTTGGGCCGAGAAATGAGATGAAATCACCTTTTTCGGCATCGAAATGAATATCCCGTACGGCCGTCGTTTTTTCTTTAACAGAAAAATAAGTATGGGTTACATGGTCGACATGTAAGAAAGACATAGATGGCGCCTCCTATTTTTCCGAGGTGACTTTTTCGGCAATTTGTTTATTTACAAGCTGATTGTATGGAATATGCTTCGGCAGTTCTCCCGATTGATCCATAATGGTTTGGAGCAGCTCCCATTCTTTTTCGTTGAGAAGAGGGTCTGGCGAATACGAATGCTGCTTTTTATAGCGTTCAATGGATGTTTCGATGACTTCTGGATCGGTATCATCAAATTCATCTTTAATGGCGTCTGTGATTTCTTTCGCTGAGTGATTTTCCACCCACTGTTGCGCCTTATAAATAGCTCTTGTAAACTTGACGGCTGTGTCTTCATGTTTTTTCAGATAGCTTTGTTTTGCCATGAAAGTTGTGTAAGGAACCTGGCCTGATTCTTCTCCGAACGAAGCCACGATATGGCCGATGCCTTTTTTCTCAAAGAGAGAAGCTTGCGGTTCAAAGAGCTGCACATACTCGCCGGTTCCAGAAGCAAATGCATTGGCGATATTGGCAAAGTCTATGTTCTGGATAAGGTCAATATCCTTATGCGGGTCAATCTTATGGTTGTTCAGGACATACTCACCGACCATTTGCGGCATGCCGCCTTTTCTTTGGCCGAGAAACGTTTTTCCTTTCAGCTGATCCCAGTCGAACTGTTTAACATCTTCTCTCGCGACAAGAAACGTTCCGTCTGTCTGAGTCAGCTGGGCGAAATTAATGACAGGGTCTTTAGCTCCTTGCGCTTCGACATAAATAGATGTTTCTGACCCGACAAGTGCGATGTCTGAGCCGTTTGAAAGAAGCGATGTCATCGTTTTGTCGCCGCCCCAGGTCGTATTTACATCGACATCAAGCCCTTCTTCCTTGAAAAATCCTTTAGACTCAGCAACATATAAAGGCGCGTAAAAAATCGAATGGGTCACTTCAGCTACTTTGACTTTGGTGAGCGTTTCTTCCTGCTTGCAAGCCGCTAGGGCGATCATCAGAAATATACTGCCGACACAGGCGCAGCCCAGCCTTAACCATTTGTTCACATAGACAACCTCCTTATTTAGCATCAAGTTTATATCCTTTTTTGCTTTACATATCGTATGATGGGTATAAAAATGTGTGAATGCCTAGTCAGGTTCTCAGGATGTAATTTTGGAGTAAGGAAAGCATATAGAAAAAGGAGGCGGCTGCTTTGATTGTTGAGAAAAGAAGATTTCCGTCGCCCAGCCAGCATGTGCGTCTGTATACGATCTGCTATCTTTCAAATGGCTTACGGGTAAAGGGGCTTTTGGCTGAGCCGGCGGCACCGGGACAATATGACGGATTTTTATATTTGCGCGGCGGGATTAAAAGCGTGGGCATGGTTCGGCCTGGCCGGATTATCCAGTTTGCATCCCAAGGGTTTGTTGTGTTTGCTCCTTTTTACAGAGGAAATCAAGGAGGAGAAGGCAACGAGGATTTTGCCGGGGAAGACAGAGAGGATGCTTTTTCCGCTTTTCGCCTGCTTCAGCAGCATCCAAATGTTAAGAAGGACAGAATCCATATCTTCGGTTTTTCCCGCGGCGGAATTATGGGAATGCTCACTGCGATTGAAATGGGCCGGCATGCAGCTTCATTCGTTTCCTGGGGAGGCGTCAGTGATATGATCCTTACATATGAGGAGCGGCAGGATTTGCGGCGAATGATGAAAAGAGTCATCGGCGGAACACCGAAAAAGGTGCCTGAGGAATACAAATGGAGAACACCGTTTGACCAAGTAAACAAAATTCAGGCACCCGTGCTATTAATCCATGGAGAAAAAGACCAAAATGTTTCGATTCAGCATTCCTATTTATTTGAAGAGAAGCTAAAACAGCTGCATAAGCCGGTGGAGACATGGTATTACAGTACATTCACACATTATTTCCCGCCAAAAGAAAACCGGCGTATCGTGCGGCAGCTCACGCAATGGATGAAAAACCGCTGACGGTGAAATATGTTATGATAAAGAAAAAAGAGAACGAAAGGGGATTTCACTTTGGGAATGCCTGTTGAATTTAATACACTGATTGTGACAAAAGGACAAGAAGTTCGAATAGATGAAAATATATTCACGTTAGAGAAAGACGGATACCGTGTGTATCCGATGGAGATTCCGATGGATGTGCGCAAAACAAAGTTCGGCGAAAAGTCAGGCACAGCTGAAGTGCAGAAACTTCAATGGGAAGACGGCCGTACCATCATTACGTACAAGCTGACTTCTTTGCATTCTGTCAATTAAAACAAGCCAAGAGCGTAATTGCTCTTGGCTTTTGCTTTTTAAACGAGAGGGCCGCCTGCCTGTGCAATGGCATCTGTATGTGCGAACTTTTTAAAATTCTCTTTGAATTCATTTGCGAGGTAGACAGCCTTATCTCTGTATTCTTCCTTGTTGCCCCACGTGTTTTCAGGCTGAAGGATATGATCAGGAACGCCAGGAACATGGACCGGTATATGCAGGCCAAAAATATCGTCAGTCATCATTTCTGCATCCTCTAATTTGCCTTCAATCGCTGCTTTGACCATTGCTCTCGTGTAAGAAAGCTTCATGCGCTCGCCTGTACCGTAGCCGCCGCCGGTCCAGCCGGTATTGACCAAGAAAACGTCTGCGCCGTGTTCATCGATCTTTTTGCCGAGCATTTCAGCATAGACGTGAGCAGGAAGCGGCAGGAACGGTGAGCCGAAGCATGTGGAAAACGTCGTCTCAGGAGATGTCACACCGCGTTCGGTTCCGGCAAGCTTGCTCGTATAACCGCTCAAGAAATGATACATCGCCTGCTCCTTCGTCAGTTTGCTGATCGGAGGCAGGACTCCGAATGCATCAGCCGTCAAAAATACAATTGCTGAAGGGTGGCCTGCCATGCTTGGTGTCACGATGTTGTCAATCATATGAATCGGGTAAGCCGCACGCGTGTTTTCGGTATAGAATGAATCATCATAATTGGCTTCACGTGTATCTTCATCCACAACAACATTTTCGAGAACAGACCCGAAGCGGATCGCGTTAAAGATCTGAGGCTCCTTTTCTTCGCTTAAATGAATACACTTGGCGTAGCATCCGCCTTCAATATTAAAGACGCCTGTGTCAGACCAGCCGTGTTCATCATCGCCGATCAGTTTGCGGTCAGCATCGGCTGAAAGGGTGGTCTTGCCTGTTCCAGACAGTCCGAAGAAAAGGGCAACATCGCCTTTTTCACCGACATTGGCAGAGCAATGCATGGATAAAATATCTCTTTCAGGGAGCAGGAAATTCATAATGGAGAAGATGGACTTCTTCATTTCTCCGGCATACTCTGTTCCGCCGATTAAAATCGTCCGCTTTTCGAAAGAGACAATAATAAAGGTTTCGGAATGTGTGCCGTCTGTTTTTGGATCCGCTTTGAAATGCGGAGCAGAAAGAATGGTAAACGGCTGTTCAACTGTTTTCTTATCATTGCCTTCCGGGCGGATAAACAGCTGTCTTGCGAATAAATTGTGCCATGCGAACTCATTTACGACGGTGATCGGCAGTCTGTATTTTTCATCTGCGCCGGCAAATCCTTCGAAAACAAACAGCTCATCTCGCTGTTTCAGATAGCTGACAACCTTCGTGTACAGCCGCTCAAACGCTTCTTCTGAAATCGGCTGATTCACCGTCCCCCAATCGATCTTATTTTTCGTGCTTTCTTCCTCCACGATAAATTTGTCTTTAGGTGAGCGTCCTGTATAAGCGCCTGTTGTCGCCCGAACAGCACCCGTGGAAGTTAAAATGCCTTCGTTCCGGGAGAGTACTTTTTCTGTAAGCTGTGCTGCTGATAAATTATGACGCACATTTGGGCTTGTTAATAAGGCTTGTAAATCAGCGGTTAAATCAACTGAGTTCATATGAAACCTTCCTTTATCGTTTTTTGTGTTTT
>NZ_JAVAXX010000107.1:0-19328 GCF_042709275.1 Bacillus sp. LR_5
ATAAAAAATAAAAGCCTAGTAAACAAATAGGAATTATATATTTTGTGAAGAGGAGTGACAAAAATGAGTGAGGATATTTTTCGACTGGCAACTGTTGAAGATGCATCGGAGCTGTTGAAACTGGTTAACAGCGCATTTCAGCCCATTCGGCAGCTGGATATTGATTGGCCATCCACGAGAGCTGATATCCAAATGGTATCAGAAAATATTGAACATCATTCAGCGATTGTGCTGGAGCGGGATGGGAAGCTGATTTCAACGATTACAATCAGGTTCCCGTGGGAGAGTGAGACGCCTCCTTCAAAATATCCGTTTGTGTGGTGGTTTGCGACACTGCCGGAATATAAAGGGCAAGGCGCCGGAAGTAAGCTGCTTACGTATGTTGAAGAAAAAGTGCTTCGAGATATGCTGAAGGCTCCTGCGCTGACACTCGGCACATCGGCGCGCAAGCATCCTTGGCTTGCTGACATGTACAGAAGGAGAGGGTATGAAGTGTATTTTGAGCAGGAAAAAGACGGGGACATAGGTGTGATGATGCACAAGGTTCTGATTCCGGAACGATTTAACCCAACGCTTTTAGGTGCGCCCAGCTGGGCATGATGTGAGGCAGCCTATGAATAAGCGTAAAGGATTGGTTTTGCTGCTGTCAGTGTTTGCATTACTTGGCGGGGGATGTTCGCAAACAAATAACAAAACAGATCCTCAAGCTCAAACGGTCATAGTCGGCACTGGAACAGATTTTCCGAATATTGCGTTTTTAGATGAAAAAGGCGATTTGACCGGGTATGACATTGAAGTGATGAAAGCCATCGATAAGGAGTTGCCTCAATATACATTTGAATTTAAAACGATGGATTTCTCAAATCTGCTGACGAGTCTCGGAAATAAAAAAATTGATGTGATTGCGCACAATATGGCCAAAAATAAAGAACGAGAAAAGCGTTTTTTGTATCATAAAGTCCCATATAACTACTCGCCGATGTACATCACGGTGAAAGAGGATAATCACAAGATTCATACATTAAAAGACTTACACGGAAAAACAGTCATAGTTGGCGCCACGTCAAATGCGGCAGATTATATTACAAATTACAACAAAACGCACGGCAGCCCGATTCATTTGAGATATGCGGGACAGGGAAGCAATGACACCGCCAATCAAATTGAAACCGGGCGCGCAGATGCAACGATAGCTACACCGTTTGCCGTCGATTTTCAGAATAAAACGCACGCCTTCCGCCAAAAGACAGTCGGTGACGCGTTATTAGATACCGAGGTGTACTTTATGTTTAATAAAGGCAGCCAAACCTTGGCGGATGACACGGATCAAGCGATTAAAAAGCTGGAGAAAAACGGAACGCTAAAAAAACTAAGCCGAAAATGGCTCGGGGCAGATTATTCAAAATCAAGTTTTGAAAAATAAATGGGGCGATGAGATGAAAACGAAAGCAGCATTCATGGCAATATTATTTTCGCTTATAACAGTTCTGTCAGCTTGCGGTGCAGGCAGTCAAACGACGGGAGCCGGGCAAAAGAAGGTACAGACGATCACGGTCGGAACTGGAACCCAATTTCCGAATATTTGCTTTATCGATGAAAAAGGCGATTTAACCGGTTATGATGTCGAACTGATCAAAGAGCTTGATAAGCGCCTGCCACATTATAAATTCACATTTAAAACGATGGAATTTTCCAACCTGCTTGTCAGCCTCGGACAGCATAAAGTCGATATCGTGGCACATCAAATGGAGAAAAGCAAAGAGCGTGAGAAAAAATTTCTGTTTAACAAGGTTGCTTACAACCATTTTCCTTTAAAAATTACTGTGCTTCAAAATAACGATACGATCCGTGGAATTGAAGACTTAAAAGGAAAACGGGTGATTACGAGTGCAACCTCCAACGGAGCGCTTGTACTGAAAAAATGGAATGAGGATAATGGACGGCCGTTTGAGATTGCCTATGAGGGCCAAGGCGCAAATGAGACTGCGAATCAGCTGAAATCGGGGCGTGCGGACGCAACGATCTCAACGCCTTTTGCAGTAGACTTTCAAAACAAGACGAGCGCTATTAAAGAAAAAACCGTCGGTCATGTGCTTTCAAATGCCAAAGTGTATTTTATGTTTAACAAAAATGAACAAACGTTAAGTGACGATATTGATAAAGCCTTACAGGAAATCATTGATGACGGAACGCTGAAAAGGCTCAGTTTGAAATGGCTTGGTGACGACTATTCCAAAGAGCAGTATTAGGTAAAAAGAGAGGGAGCAGTGATGGAAAAAGCGTTTGATATGAACATGATTGGAGATTTTGTGCCGACGTTAACCGCTTATTTGCCGGTTACATTATACATTTTAACACTGTCCTTGCTTTTCGGTTTTGTATTAGGGCTCTTTCTGGCACTGCCCAGCATCTACAATATTCCAATTGTAAATCAATTGGCAAAAGTGTATATCTCATTTTTCAGGGGAACGCCTATCATGGTGCAGCTTTTCATCGTGTTTTACGGAATCCCGGCGCTTACGGGGCTTATCGGGATTGATACATCAAAAATGGACCCGTTTTATGCTGCTGTCGCAACCTATGCGTTAAGCAATGCAGCGGCAGCCGCAGAAATCATTCGAGCGGGGGTGGGCAGTGTAGATAAAGGCCAAACGGAAGCGGCGTACAGTATTGGCTTAAGCAGTAGTCAGGCCTTCAGGCGAATCGTTCTGCCCCAGGCACTTGTCCAGGCGTTTCCGAATATGGGAAACATGGTGATCAGTTCTTTAAAAGATACATCTCTAGCCTTTTCAATTGGTGTTATGGATATGTCCGGAAGGGGCCAAACATTGATCACCTCAAGCAACCATTCTCTTGAAGTTTACATTGCGCTATCGATTGTTTATTATGCTGTTGCAGTTTTATTCGAATGGTTCTTTCGAGTGGCAGAAAAACGAATCAAGAAGAATCAAACAAGGATTGTTACTGTTTTTGACATGAACATACATTGATATATTTCTTCGGATGAGGGGGGAGAAGATTGCAATTTGACTTTCCATTTATCGTTTCCGCCATGAAAGAAATGGTAAAGACCATTCCTCTGACATTGATGATGGCTGTTTTGCCGATTGTGTTTGGATTTCTCGTGGCTCTTGGAAATATAATTGTTAGAATTTTTAGAATTAAGGGCTTGGTGGCTTGCTCAAGGTTTTATGTGTCTTTCTTTCGAAGTACACCTGCAATCCTTCACATTATGTTGATTTATTTAGGGATACCTCCTGTTGCAGATCAAGTCAGCAGTTTTTTTCATCTCGGCTGGTCCGCCAATGAGATACCGGTCTCCATGTTTGTCATCATGGCCTTGTCTTTAACTGCCGGAGCTTATCTCACAGAAATCATCCGGTCAGGCATTCTGGCGATGGATACCGGACAGGTCGAAGCGGCTTATTCAATCGGCTTGACACACAGCCAAACCTTTCGGCGTGTAATATTGCCGCAGGCGCTGATGGTTTCCATCCCAAACTTCACAAATTTGGGTATCGGCTTTTTGCATACCACCTCTATCGCGGCTATAGTGGCTGTCCCAGAGATTACAGGGACGGCGACTATCGTTGCTTCTGATAATTATGCATTTTTAGAAGCGTTTATCGGAGCAGCGATTATCTATTGGGTGCTGACTCTAATCCTAGAATCCGCAAATGGAGTATTAGAGAGAAAGGCAGCCAGATTTCAAGGAGGCACTTTATGATTGAGATTAAAAATATCCATAAACAGTTTGGCATCCACCATGTATTAAAAGGGATAAATCTCACGGTACGCAAGGGAGAAGTTGTGACGATTATCGGGCCGAGCGGATCAGGGAAAACCACCTTTTTACGGTGCCTGAATTTATTAGAACGTCCAGACGAAGGGATCATTTCTATACATGACAAAGTGATTAATTGCAGCTTTCCGTCGAAAAAAGAGGTTCACTGGCTCAGAAAACAGACGGCAATGGTATTTCAGCAATACCACCTGTTTGCTCACAAAACGGTGATTGAAAATGTCATGGAGGGCTTGACGATTGCCCGGAAAATGAGAAAGCAAGACGCGTATGCCGTAGCGGAAAATGAACTGAGAAAGGTCGGGCTTCAAGATAAATTGAACGCTTATCCGAGTCAGTTATCGGGAGGACAAAAGCAAAGGGTTGGGATAGCAAGGGCGCTTGCCATTCATCCTGATGTGCTGCTGTTCGATGAGCCGACGGCAGCGCTTGACCCGGAGCTGGTCGGTGAAGTGCTTGAGGTAATGCTGGAAATCGTGAAAACCGGAGCCACCATGATTGTTGTTACACATGAAATGGAGTTTGCAAGAAGGGTCTCTGATCAAGTTGTTTTTATGGATGAAGGAGTCATTGTTGAACAAGGAACCCCGGAGGAAGTCTTCCGCCATACCAAAAAAGACAGAACGAGGCAGTTTCTCCGCCGTGTTTCGCCGGAATATTTATTTGAACCAAAAGACATAAAGGAGCCGGTGATATGATCCGCTTAAGTATTTTAGACCAAAGCTTGATTGGTGAAGGGGAGACAGCAGCTGATACATTACAGCATACAGTGAACTTGGCACAAATGGCTGAAGAGTGTGGATATCACCGATTTTGGGTGGCCGAACATCACAACAATGATGAGATTGCAGGGTCTGCACCCGAGGTTCTTTTAGGCTATCTTGCTGCAAGCACAAGAAAAATTCGTTTAGCATCAGGCGGAGTGATGCTGCAGCATTACAGCTCTTATAAAGTAGCGGAGCAATTCCATCTTCTATCAGCGTTAGCTCCCGGCCGTATAGATCTTGGAGTGGGCAAAGCGCCCGGCGGGTTTCAGCTGTCCACAGACGCGCTGCAGGCCGAATATAAAAAACCGGTGCGTCAGTTTGATGAAAAACTGGAGGAGCTTACTCATTTCGTTCGGGATGATTTTCCTGATACCCACCGCTATGCCGCATTGCGTCCTAGGCCGCAGGTTGATCGGAAGCCGGGTATTTTTCTATTGGGAGGAAGCGCAGAGAGTGCCATTTCTGCTGCAAAACTGGGAATCTCTTTTGTCTTTGCTTACTTTATTAACGGTGAAGAGGAAGTGCTGAAGGAAGCCCGCCGAGCATTTGACGCGCATCTCCCGCCAGGATCTGAGGCTGAATTTCATCTTGCCCCCGCTGTTTTTGCGGCACATACAAAAGAAGAAGCGGAAAAACATATTGTGTCGCGTGAATCGATAAAAGTGGTTTTGAAAGACGGGCGTAAGGTCAACGTCGGTTCCCGCGAACAGGCTGAGGACTATCTGGAAAACGTCACAGAGCCCTATGACATCATCGTGCAAAAAACCGGGATTATTGCCGGAACAAAGGAAGAAGTGGCAGAAGAATTAACACGTTTATCAGGCACATACAAAATCAATGATTTTGTTATTTTTACACCGATCAAAAATGCTGAAGAAAAACAGTTGTCTTATCAGCTGCTGAGCGATGCAGTTTTAGTTGCAAAACGTTAAGGAGGGACAGAAGAATGAGTGATGTTTTGAACATTGTGGTTTGGAGTAAAAAAGGCTGTTCGTATTGTGAGGAAGTCAAGAATTATTTGAATGAAACAGGGTTCCCGTTCCAAAATATCGATGTTTCAGAGAAAGAGGAACTTCGAGATATTTTACAGGCGAAATATGGGGTACGCCATGTGCCTGTGGTCGAAATCGGGCGCGGCAATCACTATCAAGGGATAACTGAAATCGGCATTGAACACCTTGATCTTGCACTTGCTAATCATGCACAGATAAAGGAGGCAAAAAGATGACACGTTCAGATTTTATTCAGTTTGGAGCCATGATTCACGGTGTCGGGGGAACAACTGACGGCTGGCGTCATCCCGATGTTGATCCCTCGGCCAGCACGAATATTGAATTTTACATGAAAAAGGCGCAAACAGCTGAAAAAGGTTTGTTTAGTTTTATTTTCATTGCAGACGGCTTATTTATTTCTGAAAAATCGATTCCTCATTTTTTAAACCGTTTTGAACCGATTACCATTTTATCTGCGCTGGCATCGGCTACCAAAAATATTGGTTTAGTAGGGACGTTCTCTACATCTTTTACTGAGCCATTCACTATCTCCAGACAATTAATGTCGCTGGACCATATCAGCGGGGGCAGGGCCGGCTGGAATCTGGTTACTTCGCCGCAGGAAGGGGCGGCGCGCAACCATAGTAAGTCTAATTTGCCAGAACACACTGAACGTTACGAGATCGCACAAGAGCATTTGGATGTTGTGCGCGGGCTGTGGAATTCCTGGGAGCATGACGCATTTATACACAATAAGAAAACAGGGCAGTTTTTCGATCCGGCGAAGCTTCATCGCCTGAATCATAAAGGAAAGTATTTTCGAGTAGAGGGGCCCTTGAATATCGGGCGCTCTAAGCAGGGAGAGCCTGTAGTGTTTCAAGCGGGCTCATCAGAAACAGGCCGGCAGTTTGCTGCTAAAAATGCGGATGCGATTTTTACCCATTCCAATTCATTAGAAGAGACAAAAGCGTTTTATGCGGATGTGAAAAGGCGAGCTGCTGATGAAGGGCGTGATCCTTCAAGTGTGCGGATTTTTCCAGGGATCAGCCCGATTGTGGCAGATACGGAAGAAGAGGCGGAAAAGAAGTATCGTGAATTTGCAGAATTGATACCGATTGAAAATGCTGTTACTTATTTGGCCCGTTTTTTTGATGATTATGATCTGAGTGTTTACCCGTTGGATGAGCCATTTCCCGATATTGGCGATGTGGGAAAGAATGCGTTTCAAAGCACAACAGACCGGATTAAGAGAGAAGCAAAAGCCAGAAATCTGACATTGCGGGAGGTAGCACAGGAAATGGCTTTTCCACGGACTCTATTCATCGGAACACCAGAGCGTGTCGCATCCTTAATTGAAACTTGGTTCAACGCTGAGGCGGCGGATGGGTTTATCATTGGGTCGGATATACCGGGAACACTTGATGCTTTTGTAGAAAAGGTGATTCCGATTCTTCAAGAAAGAGGGCTTTATCGTCAAGATTATCGCGGCGGGACATTGCGGGAAAATCTCGGTCTTGGCATTCCGCAGCATCAATCCGTTTTACATTCATCACATCATTAGGTTTCGTCTGATCGAATGCGGAAGCTGAGAGAGGAGGCTGACTTTTTTGACGGTCATTGCCGGTACGGTTGTGAAAGGAAAACAATTAGGCAGAAAACTTGGATTCCCCACGGCAAATGTAGATGCAAAAATGCATGGGCTGCGTAATGGAGTTTATGGGGTTCTGGCGACAGTCAATCATCAATTTCATTTAGGGGTTATGAATATCGGTGTGAAACCGACGGTCGGCTCTAACCTTAAAAAGACATTGGAGATTTTTTTGTTTGACTTTCATAGAGACATTTATGGAGAAAAAATCGAATGCAGCATTCTCTTTAAAATTAGAGAAGAAAGAAGGTTTGATTCTTTGGAGTCTTTAACAAAGCAAATTAAAAAGGATATTTCGTGCGTTGCAAAACGCTTTGAGCTGATTGGGATTATGGCACCGAACAAAAAAGAAAGCCTGCTTTCCCATCAGGAGTTAAATCTTCCGGATCTCTGCTTTTACAAGAAATGTAACAACCTATATGGCGTCAACCGAGGCGTATACAATGTCATTGATAACTGGTTTTTTGAGTACGGAATTACACAAGTAGTTTACAGGCGCATTTATATTTTATCTTTTTTAAGTTTTTTGAAAGAAGATAATCCGAAAGTTTCCAGCAAGTATATAAGATTTGGGGCGGGCGGTCTTGCTGATAAATTGAACCGATTTATTTCATCTTATGTTGAAGAGTCTGAAGAAAATATATTGGGATAGGGAAAGGAGCGGAACATATGTCTTTGGATTATTGGAGAAATATAGAAGGCTCCTATCCATATCAGACTACAGGAAATGACATCCTGACGTTGAAAGAGGAGTCTAATTCCGTAAATCTCTCAACGCTAGAAAAGCAGCTCATCGGCATTCGCCGGCACCTGCACCAATATCCTGAACTGTCAAAAGAAGAATTTGAAACAACTGCTTTTATAAAAAAATGCCTTAAAGAAAAGGGGATACAGATTCGCCCTACTGCTCTAAAAACGGGTGTGTTCGCAGACATAGCAGGGGAGTCAGAAGGTCCGGCGATTGCTTTGAGGGCTGATATTGACGCCTTGCCAATTGAAGAAAAAACAGGATTGCCTTATGCGTCTAAACATAAAGGGATCATGCATGCGTGCGGTCATGATTTTCATACGGCAGCGCTTCTTGGTGCGGCCTTTTTATTGAAGGAAAATCAAGACAGTCTGAAAGGAAAGATTCGTTTATTATTTCAGCCGGCAGAGGAAGCGGGTGCAGGCGCTGCAAAAGTGATAAAGGACGGCCAACTGGATGGCATTGATGCGGTTATTGGCCTTCACAATAAACCGGATATCGCGGTTGGGACTGTAGGGTTAAAAACAGGCCCGCTTATGGCTGCTGTTGACCGATTTAAAGTAAAGATAGAAGGGAAAGGTGCTCATGCAGCATTGCCGCATAATGGTTTTGATCCAATTGTCGGCGCTTCTCAGCTTATTGTCGCCCTGCAAACGATTGTGAGCAGAAATGTAAACCCGCTGCAAAGCGCGATTTTAACCGTAGGGAAAATCAACGGCGGCAGCACTTGGAATGTCATTCCGGATACAGTTGTCATTGAGGGCACTGTTCGTACATTTGATTCAGAGGTTCGTAATCAAGTGAAACAGCGTTTTTTGGCAGTCACAGAGCAGATTTCTGCCGCTTTCTCGTTAAAGGCAAATGTGAAGTGGCATTCCGGACCGCCGCCGCTTTGTAATGATGAGGCAATTACGGGGCTGGTGCGAGACGCTGCGCATAAAGCGAAACTTCAAGTCATTGATCCCGCCCCATCAACCGCGGGGGAAGATTTTGCTTATTATCTTGAGCATATTCCGGGATCCTTTGCGTTTTTTGGAACAGACGGTGATCATGATTGGCACCACCCTGCATTTACAATTGATGAAACTGCCATTATCAAAGCCTCTTATTTTTTATATGAAAGCGCCAAGAGATTGTTAGATTCGAATGAAGAGTCAAAAATATCTGATTGATATAGATGGGGTGTTCTGATGAAGAAATTAATCGTTTTTGCATTTATTGGTTTATTGTCGCAGTTAATAGACGGTTCGTTAGGTATGGCTTATGGGGTTACCTCAACTTCTTTGTTATTGGCGTTTGGCATCACACCTGCTGTTGCTTCGGCTTCTGTCCATTTAGCGGAAGTCGTAACGACTGCCGCATCGGGAGTGTCGCATATTAAATTTGGCAATGTTGACAAACAAACCGTTTATCAGCTTGTCATTCCCGGCTCTATAGGCGCTTTTTTAGGCGCGGCATTCCTCAGCCAATTACCTGGAGATGTGGCGAAACCCTATATTTCTTTGTTTTTGCTCCTTCTGGGCGGATATGTATTGATCAGGTTTTTATTTCAATATAAGCCGGCTCTTGAGAAGAAGCATGTGCCGTTAAACCGAAAACAATCCATCCCATTGGGCGTGATCGCTGGTTTTGCAGATGCCACAGGTGGAGGCGGCTGGGGACCGGTGACCACTCCGATTTTATTATCCCGCAAAGGCTTGAGCCCGAGGAAAGTTGTCGGGACTGTAGACACAAGTGAATTTGCCATCGCGGTATCTGCAACTGCCGGTTTTCTTATTTCATTAGGATGGGAGGACGTCAATTGGTTATGGGTGTTTTCACTAATGGCCGGCGGAATTATCGCTGCCCCTATCGCAGCATGGCTGGTGCAGAAGTTTCATCCGCAATTGATGGGTGTGCTTGTAGGAGGATTTATTATTCTGGTAAATGCCAGAACATTAATAAATGAATGGATCGCAAACACAGCTGTTTATCCATTGATCTATACGGCCATAGGGGCGATATGGCTATCCGCAGTTTTATTTGTTTTATCTAAAATAGGGAATCGAAATATTGTTAAGACAGCGGTTGATGTCCATTTAAAAGAAAAATAAAGGTTTTTCCGCTTTAAGATGTAAAAGGAATCACGTGGTCCTTGCGCTTGACTGGAACGAAATCAACGCTGTAAGAAGCCGGTCGGGCTTCTTTTTTATTTTCCAGCCTCATTGCGTATAAATCCTTTGAAACCTTATAATAAAAACAAGAAGACTGTCCTTAGAGGTGAAAGGCTTGGCAACGAAGCATGAACAAATTTTAACGTATATCGATTCACTGCCTGTCGGTGAAAAAATTTCTGTCCGAAGAATTGCAAAGGAAATGAAAGTAAGCGAAGGAACCGCGTACAGAGCGATCAAGGAAGCAGAGAATAAAGGGTTTGTCAGCACGATTGAACGTGTGGGCACAATCAGAATTGAACAAAAGAAAAAAGAGAACATTGAAAAGCTTACCTATGCAGAGGTTGTAAATGTTATAGACGGACAAGTGCTCGGAGGCAGGGCAGGGCTCCATAAGACATTGAATAAATTCGTCATCGGCGCGATGGAGCTTGACGCGATGATGCGTTACACCGCAGCGGGGAATCTTTTGATTGTCGGAAACAGAATCAATGCACATAGGCAGGCGCTTGAAGCGGGTGCGGCCGTATTGGTGACCGGGGGCTTTAACACGGATGATAGCATTGTGCAGCTGGCAGATGAGCTTGAACTGCCGATTTTATCCACGAGCTATGATACCTTTACAGTTGCAGCGATGATTAACCGGGCAATATATGACCAGCTGATCAAAAAAGAAATTGTTTTGGTGGAGGACATCCTAACACCTGCTGACCGCACGGTATATCTTTCGCCTAAGGATAAACTTGAAAAATGGTATGAGAAAAATTTTGAAACGGGGCACGGCCGCTTCCCGGTTGTCGACGATCAAATGAAAATCCATGGCATTCTGACATCAAAAGATATTGCTGGCCATGACCGAAATGCATCTATAGAAAAAGTTATGACCAAAAATCCCGTCACGGTTATTGGGAAAACATCTGTCGCTTCAGCTGCGCAAATGATGGTATGGGAAGGGATCGAGGTGCTTCCCGTCACTGACGGCCACCAAAAACTCATCGGCATGATCAGCCGCCAAGACGTATTGAAAGCTCTTCAAATGATTCAAAAGCAGCCGCAGGTCGGGGAGAAGCTTGATGATATCGTTTCAAGGGGGTTTAAAGATGAGGGTGATGATAAAGAAGATCAAACGGTTTACGAGTATGAAGTCACGCCGCAAATGACAAATCAGCTTGGAACCATTTCTTATGGCGTATTTACGACCATTTTGACGCAAGCGGCAAACCGATTTTTGCGCTCGAAAAAACGCGGCGAACTCGTCATAGAGAGCATCACCATCTTCTTTTTGAAGCCTGTGCAGATGGAATCAGTCATCGAAGTCAAACCTCGCATCTTGGAGGCTGGCAGAAAGTTCGGGAAAATGGAAGTGGAAGTGCACAGCCAAGGTCATATCGTGTCTAAAGCGATGCTGATGGTTCAGCTGATGGAAAGAAGCTAAGGGACGTTCAGGCGCCCCTTACGCGTGATCTCTTTCAGCTTCTTTGGCGTGAAGGGGATTGTAATGCCTGAAGGCTTTATAACCTGCCCAAGCGCTTCCTGCTCCTATGACGATAAAGATACCGCCGATTACTAACGTTAATACTGAATGGAATAATATCATTTGGTTAAGCCCGTAGAACAGGACTAGTGACCCTAAGGCCATGCTTGATTTTGCTGAACATATTTCTTTTGCCAAAGATGGCTTTGCCCGTACGCCTTTTACTTTATAGTACACATAAAAGCAGGCTGAAAGCCCAATCAAAAAAACAAGAACCAGCATAAATGAAATCCTCCATCGTAAAAGTTTACAAACCCATTTTATACAAAAACGGGCTTGGTTTTGACGTTATTTTTCTTTTCCGTCGGCAGAGAATGTGATTTAATGAATAAAAACAATAAAGGAGTATCAAATGAAAACAGAATTGATCAGAACCATATCATTATATGACACGATTATCTTACATAGACATGTGCGTCCTGATCCGGATGCCTACGGATCACAGTGCGGGCTTACGGAAATCCTGCGTGAAACATATCCTGAAAAAAATATTTTTGCGGTCGGCACGCCTGAACCGTCCCTCTCTTTCTTATATTCCCTTGATGAGGTGGACAATGAAACATATGAAGGCGCACTTGTCATTGTCTGCGATACGGCAAATCAGGAAAGAATAGACGATCAGCGTTATCCTTCAGGCGCCAAACTAATGAAAATCGACCACCATCCGAACGAAGATCCATACGGTGACCTTCTCTGGGTCGATACAAGCGCCAGCTCAGTAAGTGAAATGATTTACGAGCTGTATTTAGAAGGAAAAGAGCACGGCTGGAAGCTGAATACGAAAGCGGCAGAGCTGATCTACGCCGGCATTGTTGGAGATACCGGACGCTTTTTATTTCCGAATACCACGGAAAAAACACTAAAATATGCAGGCGAGCTCATTCAGTATCCATTCTCTTCCTCAGAGTTATTTAATCAATTGTATGAAACAAAACTGAATGTGGTGAAGCTTAACGGCTTTATCTTTCAAAATGTGTCTTTGTCCGAAAACGGGGCGGCTTCTGTTTTCATCAAAAAGGATACGCTTGAAAAATTCGGCACAACGGCTTCTGAAGCGTCGCAGCTTGTCGGGACGCTCGGCAATATCTCAGGTATTCGCGCCTGGGTGTTTTTCGTAGAAGAAGACGATCAAATCAGAGTCAGATTCCGTTCGAAGGGGCCTGTCATTAACGGACTTGCCCGGAAATATAACGGCGGAGGGCATCCGTTAGCTTCAGGCGCCTCTATTTACAGCTGGGATGAAGCTGATCGTATTTTAGCTGATCTGGAAACATTATGTAAAGAACACGAGTAGAGGGGAGACCCTCTCTCTTAGTGTTCATCTGTGACGGGGATGAACCAGCAGCCGAAATCAGTAAGGTCCTCGTAGACTTGGAGATTGTGTGATTGAAGTTCTTTTTTGATGAGGGAAGCGAGTGAGTTTGTTTCGGCATACGCAGAAAAACCTTGTCTGAGACGGGCTGCTTGATCTTTTGCTAACTGACGGTCACTGTAAACCTCCATTTCCCTTCCTCCTTCCTTTCGCCATTAAGCCTCACATATAGTTTATAAAAAAGAATGGGAAAAAGCGACAGAAGTTTGGAGAATTTAAAAAAAATCCATAATTATGTGGCGAAAGATATTTCAAGTTCCACTGTCAGCCTCGTATAAATAATCAATTCTCTGACGGTTGCCTCGTATTTTTTTTCATTGATCATATAGACTTTATTTTCAATTGTCCGCTTCAAGAGATCCTTTGTTTGATAGACGCTCTCTATGTCTTTTGTAATCACCTCTGAAATATCATCCTTTACATGCTCCTCGAATTTCGTTTTATCCGGCTGTGATATTTTATATTTATCCCCATTCAGCAATTTGACGCTGACGCTTTGAATCAGCAGTTTTCTTTTATTATCTTCATTCAGTTTATGGAGGTCTTCCTGATAGATCGAAATTTGATTGTTCAAGTCTTTTACATGCTCTTTTTGCTTTTCGATGAGGCTGACCTGCTCCTCTTGGAATGTTCCGTAAGTAAACAGGAAAAAGAACCAGCTGATTACGGCCCCGCACATCATTCCCGCGAAAAAACGCTGCCATCCCGGTTTTTTGTAATGCTGGGGGACCCTCATGAAGAAAGATGCTCCTGGGTCAGCCATGATATAATAAGCCAGCCGCTTTGCGCGCCTCCCATGGCCGAAATAATTAAAAGAAGCTGTTTAAAGATATCTCTCGTATTGCCTTCGAGTATGCCGCGTTCAAAGCTGTATACCGCATCAAAGGTGCCTCCGATAGCTGCGACAAGCGCCCATATTTTTAACCGGTTGGCAAGCTTTGTAATGGCTGTAAGCGGGGGTTCGCCTGCCAAGTATGCTCCGAGCCCCCCAATGAGTGCGCCCCCGATCAGCACCCCTAACGCAATGAAGTAGCTATTGATAAAATTCACCATAAATCCTGCTTCCTGATCCATCTTTATCACCTCACCTTTTATATCATATTGAGCTTTCAGGACAAGTATGATGATGAGTCAAAAAAGAACATTTGTTTCTTTTGGAAACCGGCCTTATAATGAGGGAAGAAATGAATCGTAATGAGAAAGAGGTGATAGCATGTCTTTTGTTCACCTGCAAGTGCATAGCGGGTATAGCCTGCTAAACAGCGCCGCGGCTGTGGAAGAGCTCGTCAGTGAAGCTGACAGGCTCGGATATGCGTCTTTGGCGCTGACAGATGATCATGTCATGTACGGAGCTATTCAATTTTATAAAGCTTGCAAGGCGAGAGGGATCAACCCAATAATCGGTTTGACGGCTTCTGTTTTTACAGATGACAGCGAGCTTGAAGCATACCCGCTCGTCCTGCTGGCAAAATCAAATACAGGCTATCAAAACCTGCTGAAAATCAGCAGCGTTCTGCAATCTAAATCAAAAGGCGGACTGAAGCCGAAATGGCTTCACAGTTATCGAGAAGGGATTATCGCAATAACGCCCGGCGAAAAAGGATATATTGAAACGCTTCTTGAAGGAGGGCTGTTCGAACAGGCTGCTCAAGCCTCGCTGGAATTTCAGTCTATATTCGGAAAGGGAGCTTTTTATTTCTCCTATCAGCCTTTTAAAGGGAATCAAGTCTTGTCTGAGCAGATTCTAAAGCTGTCAGAAGAAACGGGTATCCCTGTTACGGCCACAGGCGATGTGCATTACATAAGGAAGGAAGATAAGGCTGCCTACCGTTGTTTGAAAGCGATTAAAGCGGGGGAAAAACTGACGGATGCACCCGCTGAAGATTTGCCTGATCTCGATTTGAAACCACTCGAAGAAATGCAAAACATTTATCGAGAGCATCCCGAGGCACTGCAAGCTTCTGTAGAGATCGCGGAACAATGCCGGGTTGACGTCAGTCTCGGGCAGACCCGTCTACCGTCTTTTCCGACCCCAGACGGAACGTCCGCTGATGATTATTTAACGGATATCTGTATGGAGGGACTCCGCAGCCGTTTCGGCAAGCCTGATGAACGATACCTTCGCCGTCTTCAATATGAGCTTGATGTCATCAAGCGGATGAAGTTCAGCGATTACTTTCTGATCGTGTGGGATTTTATGAAGCACGCCCATGAAAAAGGGATTGTTACAGGACCGGGAAGGGGTTCTGCGGCGGGTTCTCTTGTGGCATATGTGCTGTATATCACAGATGTTGACCCGATTAAGCATCACCTTCTGTTTGAAAGATTTTTAAATCCCGAACGCGTCAGCATGCCGGATATTGATATTGACTTTCCCGATACTAGAAGGGATGAAGTCATTCAATATGTTCAGCAGAAATACGGTGCAATGCACGTCGCACAGATTATCACCTTTGGAACACTTGCGGCAAAGGCGGCGCTCCGGGACGTCGGCAGAGTATTCGGCGTCAGCCCGAAGGAGGCAGATCAGCTTGCAAAACTCATTCCTTCAAGACCGGGAATGACGCTGGATGAAGCGAGACAGCAGTCACCGCAGCTGGATAAGCGGCTTCGGGAGTCAAGCCTGCTTCAGCAAGTCTATTCAATTGCCCGGAAAATAGAAGGGCTGCCAAGGCATGCATCAACCCACGCAGCGGGCGTTGTCCTGAGTGAAGAACCGTTAACAGATGTTGTTCCGCTTCAAGAAGGGCATGAAGGGATCTATTTAACGCAATACGCGATGGACCATCTTGAAGACTTGGGCCTTTTAAAAATGGATTTCTTAGGTTTGAGGAATCTGACACTTAGTGAATCCATCACTTCAATGATTGAAAAAGAAGAAAATATTAAAATAGACCTTTCAAGTATTTCCTACAGCGATGACAAAACGTTCTCCTTGCTGTCAAAAGGGGATACGACAGGCATTTTCCAGCTTGAATCTGCAGGGATGAGAAGCGTCTTGAAACGGCTGAAACCTTCGGGCCTAGAAGATATTGTGGCGGTCAATGCACTGTACCGGCCGGGTCCGATGGAAAATATTCCGTTATTTATCGACCGTAAACACGGTCGGGCGCCTGTTCACTATCCTCATGAAGATTTAAGGAGCATTTTGGAAGATACATATGGCGTCATTGTGTATCAGGAACAAATTATGATGATTGCTTCCCGTATGGCGGGGTTTTCTTTAGGCGAAGCGGACCTATTGAGAAGGGCGGTCAGCAAAAAGAAAAAAGAAATCCTGGACAGAGAGCGAAGCCATTTTGTTGAAGGGGGCTTAAAAAAGGAGTATTCTGTAGACACTGCAAATGAGGTCTACGATTTAATCGTCAAATTCGCAAACTATGGCTTTAACAGAAGCCATGCGGTGGCATACAGCATGATCGGGTGCCAGCTTGCGTATTTGAAAGCTCATTATCCGTTATATTTTATGTGCGGATTGCTGACAAGCGTCATTGGCAATGAGGATAAAATCTCTCAATATCTTTACGAAGCAAAGGGGAGCGGGATTCGTATCCTTCCTCCGTCAGTGAATAAAAGCAGTTTTCCGTTTACAGTTGAAAACGGATCTGTCAGATACAGCCTCCGCGCGATAAAAAGTGTAGGCGTCTCAGCAGTCAAAGATATATATAAAGCAAGAAAAGAGAAACCATTTGAAGATCTTTTCGATTTCTGCTTTCGCGTGCCGTCAAAAAGCGTAAATCGCAAAATGCTTGAAGCACTTATCTTTTCTGGTGCGATGGACGAATTCGGCCAAAACCGGGCCACGCTGCTCGCATCCATTGATGTTGCTTTGGAACATGCTGAGCTATTCGCCGCGGACGATGACCAAATGGGATTGTTTTTAGATGAATCGTTTTCAATTAAGCCGAAGTATGTGGAGACGGAGGAGCTTCCTCTGGTGGATTTACTTGCGTTTGAAAAGGAAACGCTTGGCATTTATTTTTCAAATCATCCCCTCTCCGCCTTCCGAAAACAGCTCACTGCGCAAGGAGCAGTCTCCATTCTGCAGGCTCAGCGGGCAGTCAAAAGGCAGCTTTCACTAGGCGTTCTGCTGTCGAAGATCAAAACGATTCGGACGAAAACAGGTCAAAACATGGCGTTTTTAACGCTCAGTGATGAAACCGGCGAGATGGAAGCCGTAGTCTTCCCTGAACAATTCAGACAGCTTTCTCCCGTTTTAAGAGAAGGCGCTCTTTTGTTCACAGCGGGGAAATGTGAAGTTAGACAAGATAAGATCCAATTCATCATGTCCCGGGCAGAATTATTAGAAAATATGGATGCAGAAAAAGCGCCATCGGTTTATATAAAAATAGAAAGCAGTCAGCACAGCCAGGAGATCCTGGCAAAGATTAAGCGCATTTTGCTGGAGCATAAAGGGGAAACAGGCGTTTATCTCTATTATGAAAGGCAAAAACAGACGATTAAGCTACCTGAGTCGTTCCATATCAATGCAGATCACCAGGTGTTATATCGCTTAAAAGAGCTGTTGGGTCAAAAAAACGTCGTTTTAAAACAGTGGTAACGATTCGCTTTTTGTTATACAATTGGAGCAATTATGTGATCCTGTTTAAATATTCAGATAGATTTACTCCGCAGAATGCAGCAATCAACTCAGCAGTATACGAATCAAAAAATATCCATAAGGAGTGTTTAGGAGAATGTCATTAAGAGAAGAAGCATTACATCTGCATAAAGTCAACCAGGGGAAACTGGAGTCTAAATCAAAAGTAGAGGTCAGAAATGCGAAAGATCTAAGCCTCGCTTATTCTCCGGGTGTTGCAGAACCGTGTAAGGATATTCATGAAGACATTAACAAAGTATATGATTATACAATGAAGGGGAACATGGTAGCAGTTGTAACTGACGGTACAGCTGTGCTTGGCCTTGGAAACATCGGCCCTGAAGCGGCGCTTCCTGTTATGGAAGGGAAAGCAGTTCTTTTCAAAAGCTTTGCGGGCGTAGATGCGTTCCCGATTGCTTTAAACACAAACGATGTTGATAAAATCGTTGAAACTGTAAAATTGCTGGAACCGACATTTGGCGGCGTCAACCTTGAAGATATTGCAGCGCCAAACTGCTTTATCATTGAAGAGCGCCTCAAAAAAGAAACAAACATCCCGGTTTTCCATGATGATCAGCATGGTACTGCCATTGTAACCGTAGCAGGTCTTGTGAACGCGCTGAAACTGTCTGGAAAATCCATGTCATCCATTAAAGTTGTCGCAAACGGCGCGGGTGCGGCTGGCATTGCGATTATCAAGCTTCTTCATCATTATGGCGTTCGCGACATTGTGATGTGCGATTCCAAAGGGGCCATTTATGAAGGGCGCCCGAACGGCATGAACGATGTCAAAAATGAAGTGGCGAAGTTCACGAACCAAGATCGCAAAGACGGTTCTCTGAAAGATGTCATCGTTGATGCTGACGTATTTATCGGTGTCTCTGTAGCAGGCGCGTTAACAAAAGAAATGGTTCAAAGCATGGCAAAAGATCCGATTATCTTTGCAATGGCAAATCCAAATCCGGAAATCATGCCGGAAGATGCGCGTGAAGCCGGAGCAAGTGTTATCGGAACTGGCCGTTCTGACTTCCCGAACCAAGTAAACAATGTTCTTGCATTCCCTGGTATTTTCCGCGGAGCACTTGATGTGCGTGCCACTCATATTAACGAGGAAATGAAAATCGCAGCGGTTGAAGCCATTGCTTCACTGGTTTCAGAAGATGAGCTTAGCGCAGATTATGTCATCCCTGCACCGTTTGATAAACGTGTTGCGCCTGCTGTTGCGAAGGCTGTGGCAAAAGCTGCGATGGAAACAGGTGTTGCAAGAATCACTGTTGACCCTGAGGAAGTCGCAGAAAAAACAAGAAAACTTACGATTATTGGTGAATAATTTTAATTCATTCCAAAAATGGCAGCGCGTTGGCGGAGACCGGCGCGCTGTTCTCAAGTTAAACTGACGGCTGAAATTTTTTTAGGGGGTTAGCCTTAAAAAAATTTCAGCCGGGTTTAACATTATTTTTGAATGCGCTGTCAACCTTGTCGTTTCAACACCTTATCTGATTTCATACAAGCCTTTCCGAGCACGTCATCGAATAAAAAGTTGTCGAATTGAGGATGACAGCGTTTGACAAAAAAAGTACAATAGTTTCGGTAAAGTTATTAGCAAGTCTATCTGTTTGATGACATGCGGTGAAGAGAACCCTTCACAAAAGGGAGGTAATCATTTGTTAAAGGATATATTCACGAAAAAGAAAAAGTATGCTTCCGTACCA
>NZ_JAVAXX010000108.1:0-19264 GCF_042709275.1 Bacillus sp. LR_5
CTTTTATTCGAGAGCTATTCACTGCTGATCTGCGTTCATTAAAAAATATCAAAGATTTTACTCTACTAAAGTTGAGGCGCTGGATAGACTTAGATAAATTAGGAAGATTGCTGGAACCGTAGGAATAATGAAAAAGATAAATTTTAAAACGACGACCTTTTTGCGAGGAATATAATCTGATAAAAATGCGGTGAAAAATTTCTATAATCTAATTAAAACTCTAAATAGAGTGCATTGTTAAGCACTCTATTTAGAATCTGTACATTTTAATGTTACCGAATAAAAACTAAAACCACTCCATATCCCTTACTTTTGTCGAACTCTTTGATGACTCTCATGACCTGCCACCTTTGTTTAGGAGATACCGTTTTTGTAGCAATTCCGTTGTTATGCGCTTGAATAAAGTCTCCGGCTTCTACTGTGCTGTCGCATCTTACATAAACCTGTCCTACAAGGCCCACAACATTCCATTCATCCCTCTCTTCCCTAGAGGCATAGTTCTTATCTGGCTTATAATCAGGGTTTTCCATAGGCGCCATGACGATTTGGCCATTGGCATCTTTCTGTTTTTCATAAATATACCCGCCAAAATCATTCTTCAGGTATCTTCCAGACCAATGGAAGCTTGACTCACCAAGTATCACACCAGCTGTTTCAGAAATAACTCCAAGCATAAAGTCACCTTTTTTTGCAGGTCTAATTTTATCACCCTCCAAAGTAACTAGGGTTCCTGCCGGAATTTTTTCACCGCTTAGGCTCTCAAAATATTCAGCGTAATCCGAGAACGTTTGGGAACTTTTTATGCTTCCTGAAGCCTTAATCGTTCCATCTTTTGCATGAAATTCTATCTTTCTGTTTGATGAGGATGGTGTGCTCCCACTTGCCCATCCTAGAGCAACTGAGTCTGAGTTCGGATTGATCGTATTATATGAGGCTATCACAGAAGATTGAGCAGCCCCAGTTGCTCTGCTTCGAACAGATCCAGCTACAAAATTATTATTTCCAGTAGCGTGGGAATCACGAGAGCCAATAATCCCGCTTCCTTTATGTTTAAACAAAAAGTACGGCGTCACGACGCCGCCAATCTTAAAATCTGTTTCGTAGCCTGAAAAGTCACAATTAGAAACATTAAGATCAGGGTCAACAGAAAAAATCCCAACTGTACCACTGTTATTTTTAGGCGATCTTTGCCCCCATACATTACTAACTACAGATTCGTACATACCGCTCCCAAAAACAACACCCTTTTCGGCTGAATCGATCAATGTCACACCATCAATCATTACCTTGCCGACAGAATTGTCGCCACCTACAATATAAAGATCATTATCAGCAGTTTTAAATCCTCGAATCGTTATATTCTTTAAATTGATTAGACGCCCTTTATAATACACGCTTACGACTGAATTTCCCTTATAGTTAATGGAGGAATCATCGCATATAGCATGAAAATTAACCACATTGACGCCATCGTAACCTGAAATTTGCAATGCATTCGGCCCTGCCCCTTTGTACAGATCACTCGGCTTAGGGTTATATGCGATACAGTTAGCCAGCTGAACGTCATGAGCTGATGCTGATTGAGGATTACTTGCTGTGTGGTGTCCTATATGCCGAATGCAAAAACTAATTGCATTTTCATAGGCACGGCAGTTCACAAGTTGAACTCTTTTTGCAGCCGGAGCATAATCATGAGCTTTAATTTCAAATCCTCGAACTCCTCCAATTGCGATGCAGCTATCAACCATTACATCCTGAGAGCCATCATCGATTTCAAAACAGTTTGTATTTGAAGACCCATCATTTAACCCCATCGGATGGTAAGAAAGACAATGACTAAAAGTCGTATGCTTTCCAAAGTGACATGTGAAATTATCATCGCCAGAGCCTGTTGCTTCGCAATATGAGAAGGTTACAAAGTTGCAGCCACCAGGCTGATAAAAGGTAGGATCATCATTTTCTCCGTGTCTGTTATAATTAGGGCTTGTAGCATCAAACCCGTGAAGGCCGGCATTTTTTGCAAAAACATGCTCTACAAAAGAGTAATCCACATTTGCAAAAAGCAAGCAGCTTGAAGTGGGCCCCTTAGGGATCTTCCATCCAGCAGGACGCGTATCTTTATTCCAGTCCAGTGTCAAATGTCCAATGTAGATATTTTCATTACCATTTGTATGATCACTATTGGTGAGTACAGAGTGACCAACTGGCGTATCGTCTAATAACTTGATGATGGTCCTTTTTTTACCCGCTCCAACCAGCATTGTATTCGAAGGAACGAGCAAGCCAGATACCCTAAATACGCCTGCAGGGACTTTTATGAGATAACCGCCTTCGGCCATCGCATCATGAAATGCTTGCGTATCATCTGTGACCCCGTCTCCTTTAGCTCCATAATCCATTACGTTTCGTTCATCAAGGTACTCAAATCTGTTCTCATACATTTTGAGTCTTTCATTTAAGTTTTCAAAAGTTGTTATTCCATTACTTAATGCAATCCCAATTTTACTATCAATCGTTTCGAAATTCTCGGCAAGCTTGGAATCAATTTCAATACTTTCAGTGCTTTCAGGTTTGTAAAGACCTAAAAACGTTGTATAATTTTCCATTTTTACTCCCCCTATTGGTTTCAGTTTTTAAGAAACATAACATCCCTTGCACTTATAAGTGGCAAACGTATGACAAACAAAAAAGCGCTGTCTTTAAACAGCGCAAGATAAAATAATTTTGACTATTCATTTAGTATTTTTTCCACACGCTCCCGCATCTGCGGTACGCTTAATCCGATAATTACCTGAAACGCCTTCCCGTTCCTGACAACGCCGTGTGCGCCAAGCGCGCGGAATACGCTGTCGGGTTCAACCTTTGTTTCATCCTTGACACTGACTCTGAGGCGGGTGGCGCAGTTTGTGACTTCAGTGATGTTGTCTTTTCCGCCCAGCGCTTCAATATACAGAAAAGCGGTGTCATCAGCCGTTTCAGCAGCGGAGGCCGTTTCATCCTTGTTTTTTCGTTCTCTGTATTCCTTTTTCGAATATAGCTTTGTTTCCTGCTGTTCATCCTTTTCCCGTCCTGGTGTAGCGATATTGAATTTGAGGATTAAAAATCTGAAGACGAAAAAATAAATTGCTGTAAACGAGAGTCCGATCAAAATTTGATATACATATGTCATACCGTGGCTTCCAAAGAGCGGAATCCAGTTCAAGGTCACCGCTTCGATCAGTCCGCCCCCCATATTTCCGACGACGCCGGCCATATACATAACTGTCGACATTGTGGCGGCAAGCACGGCGTGAACCGCAAATAAGAAAGGTGAAATGAATAAGAACGTAAACTCAATCGGCTCTGTAATACCGGCGACAATCGCTGTCAGTGTGACAGGAATCAGCAGCCCTGCGACGAGTTTTTTCTTTTCCTTTTTGGCTGTCACATAAAAAGCCAAGGCGATACCCGGAATACCGAAGATTTTCGAGTTGCCGTGAAGCGCGAATCCGCCTTGCGGAAAGAGCTCCTTCAGCGGTTTGGCGCTTTGCGAATATTCGCCAAGATGCTGTGCCCAATACGTGACGATCCCGCCTTCCGCTACAGCCGGGCCATAAATAAACGGCGTGTAAATAAAGTGATGAAGGCCGGTCGGAATTAAAATCCGTTCCAAAAACGTGTATATCCAAACGCCCACCGCCCCAGAAGCAACCAGGAAGCTTTGAAGCGAGCCGATTCCCGATTGAACCATCGGCCAAATATAAGACACAGCCAAGGCAATTGGGATCATAATAAAGAAGGAAATCATCACGATATATGTTGAGCCTTGAAAGATGCCGAGAAAATCGGGCAGTTTTTTATCAAAATAGCGATTATGCAAAAAGACGACAATCGAAGAAATAAAGATGGCTCCGATAATGTTGGTATCGAGCGTTTTTATGCCCGCAATCATCGTTAATCCGCTCGTTCCGCCGACCTCTTGATTCATGTCGACGCCAAATGCTCCTCCCCATACCGTCAATATTGCGCTGACAAAATAGTTGAATGTCAGGTAAACAGTAAGCGCTTCCAAACAAGCGCGTGCCTGAGCTTTCTTCGCCAAAGCAACCGGGATGCCGATGGCGAATAAGAGCGGCATTTGGTTAAAAACAGTCCAGCCGCCCTGCTCAATAATATACCAGCACTGATACCAAAAACCGTCGGGATCGGCGAGCGGGCCCATGAGGGTTTTATTTTTAAAGAGCGTGCTGATACCGACGATAATGCCGGCGAACGCGAATAATAAAACAGGCACAAACATCGCGCTTCCAAAGCGCTGAATTTTTTGCATCATACCAGAACCCCCTGCTACTCATTGTCATTTTTTTCTGCCTCTTTGTAATCAACATATGCGCGGAACAATGCTTCGCCAACGAGAAAAAACGGTGCAAAAGCGACAATTTCCGTTTTATCGCTTAATGTCACAGGTTTGCTTGTCGCATAAAGATTATGCGGAGTCAGCTGGGCGAGGACATTGTTTTTTAAATTCGTAATGGAAATAAAGGGAATACCCTTTGCAGAAAGCATTCTTGCCTGAGGAATCAGCTCCGGTGTTTCTCCGGAAAGAGAAATGATGATAAACAGATCGTTCACTTTAAAATCCCCGCGCATCAGATTAAATTCATTTGTGTCTTCAATTAAAATAAGATAGCGATGGCGCGGAATAAACATTCTTTGCAGGTCGCGGGCGCATATCTTTTGCGCATTTCCAGAACCGTAGACGAAAATGCGGTCAGCTTCATCAATCAGCTGGCACATGTCCGTCATGTCCTTTGTCCTTAAGAACTTCAAATTTGCTTCAATATCATCAAGCAGCTTTTCAAAACTCATACTCTCGCCTTCTTCCGGCTGATCTTCCCACTTTAAAAAGACGCGAAATTCACTGTAGCCACTGAAACCGAGCTTTTGGGCAAGCCGTAAAATTGAGGAACGCGATACACTGCAAGCTTTGGCCAGCGCGTCGATTCCAAGGTGATAGCATGTGTGCTTATGATTCAATATATATTTTAAAATATGAAAATCGTTGTCATTCAATTTGCTGTAGTGCTGATTGATCAGTTCTTCGAGCTGCATATCAGATCCCCCCATTTTCTTTCTATTATATACAATTAAAGATTCGAAAATGGGGGAATTTCAGTTATGATATACGGGTCGGGCTTTGATCAAGCTCAGGCCAGAAGTCTTTGTTGGCCTCCATTAAATCCTCGAGAATGAGTCTTGCCACACGCGCGTTCGGCACTGTTTTTGACAAAATTAGCGCCTGCCACAGCTTTTGGAACGATTTCTCCGCCCACGCTTCAACAGTCAGCTTCTCAACGGATACCTGCTGCTCCATAAGCCCTTTTTGGAATTGCGGAATGGTGCCGACGGTAATCGGTTCAGGCCCATTTGAGCCGACAATGCATGGAACCTCGACCATCGCAGTCGGGTCAAAGTTCGCAATTGCGCCGTTATTTTCAACGATCAACAGCATTCTTTCACCTGTGTTGTAGGCAATCGCCCGGGCAAGATCAACGATATATGATGCGTGGTCATCGATTTTGATTTCGCTGTTTTCTGTGGACTGCTCACGTGTAATCATGTCACATTGGCTGAAAATAAAAGCTTCGCGCCCTTCCATCACTTCATTTGCCCGCGTATGATTCGGATTTGATTTTTTCACCATATCATCCGGGAACAAATAATATTGCAAATACGTATTCGGCAGTGTATCAGGATCTGCGGCCTGCACGTCACGCGCTTTGGCGAATGTGTCATTCCAGCTCGCCTCCACCGCTTCAGCCTCTGTTTTCGGAATATAGCCGTATTGAGATACATGCTCCTTCAGCTTCGGCATTAAATCGTTGCCCTCTTGATCCTGAATTGATGTCCACCAGCCGAAGTGATTTAATCCGTAATAGCGGACCTTCATTTCTTTTCTTGAGGATAAGCCAAGAATTTGCGCCATCCGGTCTTCGATCCCAACCGGCATATCACAGATATTGAGAATTTTAGAATTCGGTCTAAGGCGTCTCGTAGCTTCAGCCACAATTGCCGCCGGATTGGAATAATTGAGCATCCACGCATCAGGCGAGTATTTTTCCATGTAATCTAATATTTCAAGCACACCGCCGATCGAACGCATACCGTATGCGATCCCGCCCGGCCCGCACGTCTCCTGGCCGACAACTCCGTACTTTAACGGAATTTGCTCATCAAGCGCACGCATCGCGTATTTCCCTACTCTGATGTGCGCCATAACAAAATCGACATCAGTAAAAGCTTCTTCCGGGTCAGTCGTCGCTGCAAATTCAATATCCGGCGCTTTTTCTCTGATAAAAACGTCACAGGCGCCTGCAATTCGATCCTGTCTCTCCTTATCATTATCATACAGCTTCAGCTTTCTGATCGGAAACTCCTCCAAATGGTCCAAGAGCATGAGTACGATCCCTGGAGTGAAAGTGCTCCCTCCGCCCGCTATTACGATTGAGAATGATTTTTTCTTCATATGACGACCTCCTTGATAACGTTTACAATTCCATTTATACCATGAGATAGCCCGTCCCGTAACACGTTTGGCGCACTTAGGTCATTTGATCAACTTTAGTGTTTTTTCCCATAGAGCGGGAAATTTCTCATTTGCCTTATGTCTGAGGGATTTGTTTTTTTTACCTTTTTTGTAATCTTAAAGTCTCACCAACTGTGAATTTTAAGTGAATATACGCCCTTCCAATTCTTATGAAAAGGTTCTTTTGTACGATTCGGATACATGCCGAATTATTTATAATCATTTATATAAAACATCCAATTGTGCGTGAATTTAGAAAAGGCAGGGGACAAAAGTTGGACTCATATAAAGTCATTGAGCTGGCAAACAAGTACAGTGCGGCCGCAGAAGAGGTCAGAAGCTCCAAAATGCTGCTTGAATCCCGGTTATCTGCAATGGGAGATGCTTGGCAGGGAAAAGCAAGAGATTCGTTTGACCAGGATTTCGAGGAAACGAAAGCCGCCTACGATCAATTCGAACAGGAGCTGCTTGAAACAAGCCAAGAGCTGAAGGCTGCCGCTGTCAAAATAGAAGAACGAAAAGCTGAAATTGCCAGAATGGAAGAACTGGAGCGTAAAGCAAGAGAGGAAAGACATAAACTCGGGAGGTGAACGGTGTGTCAGGAAACATTGCAGTTGATCCGGATAAGCTCGAACAGCTTGCAAATGATGTTGTCACTGAATTAACTGATATGGAAAACAAATATAAGGACCTGCATGTGGAGCTGGGGCAGATGATTTTGCAATGCGATCCCCGCTACAGCAGCTGTTTTTCCGGAGTGGGCGATGCGTGGAGCTCAGGAAAAGCACTCGTCACCAAGCTGAGTGACAATGAGATTTTCATCAGAAAAACGGGCGATAAATTTGTGGAACAAGATGATATTTTGCGAAAGCTCTACAATGCCTACGACAAATACGGTACGATGACAAGCTTAACCGCTCTTATGCTGACGCAGGGAAAATATTACGGATTAGGGCTTACGAAATTTGTGAAACAACCAAGCGGCTTGCATACAGCCCAGCACTCAAAACTGCTCTTGGATATTTCCAGGGCCGTTGACAGCTCACGTTATCAAAAAGCGGCAAGAGTGCTTTTGAATCCTAAATATTTGTTGAAAAAGACAAACCGTCCATTTTCAGATTTGGTACATAAAAAGTTTACAAAATACTTTCCTCAGGACACGGTGGATTTTTCAAACAGCGTCAGAAGCTACACAAAAGGATTTCTTAATGAAGCCGGCGTACGCTCCACTTTGAAGGATGTGGGAAAAACGGGCTTGAGATTCGCGAAAGGAAATGCCATTACCGCCACACTGATTACCGGAGCGACCGAAACATTCGGAGCAGGCGTGAAAATTGCTGAAAATTATGCAAAATACCAGGATAAACCGGAAGTTCTCAAGCGTGAAAACGCCAAGGCCGTCGGGAATGCTGTGAATAATACGATTTTTGTTGCCGGCGGTGCCACAGCTGGTGCTGTTGTGGGCGGTGCCGTAGGAAGTGTGTTAGGTCCTGTCGGCACAGTAATCGGAGGCACAATTGGTTCGGCAGTAGGAGGGTTTGTTGGGGAAAAAATCGCAAAATTCACATCAGTCTATGCTGAAAAAGCAGCGATAAAACTTAAAGAACCGATCCATGCTGTCGTTGATACAGCCAAAAAAGGACTGGAATCAGCCGGCAAAGTCGTCAAATCAGTGAATGACGGCATAGATGCGGCGAATAAAACGATACATAAAGGGATAGACAGTGCGAAAAAAGGAATAGAAAAAGCAAAGAAAACAGCGGATTCGCTCATACACGGCGCAACCCATTTCCTTAAAGGGAAATTTTCATTTGGATAGGAGAATAAACAATGAAGCAGTTTACAATCAGCATAGAAGAACTCTTGTTTTGTTTTTACAGCGAAGGGTTTTTCGAACAGGGAATGGCCTTAAAACAAGCCTATTTTCCCGAAATAGAAGATGAACAGCTCGGCGCCTTATTTGAAGCCGCGTGCCGCTCACTCTTAGCCAAAGATGCGGCGGAATATCGGAATCATCAATATCGGCTAAAGGACGAATACTGTCCGTTTATCCATGTGTTAAACGACGCCGACTATACAGTTAAGCTGTCCAAATTTGATGAACAAGGCAAAGAACAGAATATATCCTGCCATGTTTCAAAGTTTGGTACTTACTCTCATAAATTGCTGTTTGATGAACAGGTGCATAGAATCAAAAAAATGGATTCAACTAATGGATTACTCTCTAAAACATCCGAGTTTTTAAATATAATAGATGCAGAAGATCACAAAGAATCACTGATCTCTCTGACATCAACTGAATTTGAATTGCTTTTGGAGGGCGCTTCAGACACTCCCACACATCTCAAGGAGTTTCTAGATAAGCATGATCACCAAGAGGACGTTACCCGTTTTGTAAATGATCTGGCTTTGCGAAAAGGAAAAATGGATACGCTGATGCGGCTGGTTTATGACAAAGACAACTCCCCGGAAGTGGCTGACATGGCTTTCGTTCTGCCTGGCAGCCATCATACTTGGCTGGTAACAGGTATTACCCAAAATGAATTTTCTATCGTAACAGCAAATAAAGATGTGATAAAAGGAATACTTTTTTGCTAAAGAGCGATAAAGGAGAATAGCAATTGAAAAACAATGAAGTAATTAAGGTCAAAAGCAGACTGTTTTTTAGAATATGGCTGTTCCTCGCTACAGGGGGCGCCTTTATTGTGGGAGTCTGGCTGGTGTCTGAAGCCCTCACGTTTGAATCTAAATATGCCCTGCTTTATTTGGGCGGCGGATTACTGGCGATGATTTATGGATTGATCACATTCTTTATGGCTTTTCCTGCGTTCACAAGCCGTGGAAATGTCATTTTCACCATAAAGACCGGACCTAGTGGCGAAATCTTCTCGAGAAAGCGCAGCGTGCTGTTTTCCGAGGTGAAGCGGCTTTATATGGGACGCCATCAATACAGTTTGAAAGGGATCTTTTTTGAGGATATTATCATCGAGAAAACAGACGGCAAAATCGTTCGAATCCCGACCTGGAACATCATCGCGAATCCGCTGTTTTTCGAAGCGGTTGAACGCTATATCCTTCCCCATTTGAATGAAGAGGCTCAAAACAATTGGATCAGCCAATTTACAGAGGTTCAGCGAAAAGCGTATTTGAAGGAATTTGAGAATCATCCGAAGCTTTAAAAGCTCTCCTCCTCTATAATGAAAGATAAATGCAAATTGAGGAGTGCTCATGATGCTGATTACCATTCTTTTATTTCTCGCGGCAGGGCTTGCTGAAATTGGCGGCGGATATCTGGTTTGGCTATGGCTGAGAGAGGCAAAGCCAGCCGGCTACGGAATCGCCGGGGCGCTGATCCTCATTGTATACGGCATTCTTCCGACGTTTCAGTCCTTCCCATCTTTCGGCCGTGTATACGCCGCTTATGGCGGAGTATTCATCGTGCTTGCGGTCCTGTGGGGATGGCTTGTTGACCGAAAAACACCTGATCTGTATGACTGGATCGGCGCATTCATTTGTCTCATCGGTGTCTGTGTCATTTTATTTGCGCCGCGCGGATAACAAAATGGCCTGCTTATGAAGCGGGCCATTTTGTTTAATCCTCTTTTAAGCTGTTCAGCTGCACTTCATGCTCCTCTTGCGGTTCGTCAAGCGGATAAATTCTTGCTGTTCCAGTTTCTTCATTTACGTGCTGAATGTAAATAGGAACGCCGTTATATGTTACTTTCTTCATGTCGGGAGATTCTACAATTTCTTTCGCCCTTTGAATATTCATCGTAACACCCTCCTTCAATACATAACGTTTCCATTTCCTGAAGGAAGTATGCTTTATGATTCAGCGGACAAGTTGAATTTTTTCAGGCGTTTGTAGAAAGTGCTTCGGGGGATCCCGCTGATTTTTGCGGCTTGAGAAACGTTTCCTTTTGCAGATTCAAGCGCTTTGATCATCATATCTTTTTGGATTTGCTCACGAAAAGTAAGCACGCCGGCAGCAGCCGGCTTTTTTTCTGCAGAGCTGGCCGGCAATCCAGCGGCTTCCAGTAAAGCGGGAAGCGATTCATCCCTCAGCCGGCCGTCCGGAAATCTGATAGAAAGACGTTCAAACACATTAAACAGCTCACGGATATTCCCCGGCCACTTCCATTGCTTCAGCACATTACAAAAATCAGAAGGAAGTTCGCCTGGCCAATGATTCTTCTGTTTGTAGTACTCAAAGAGGTCTGGGATATCCTCGGTGCGATCGCGTAATGGAGGGAGTTCAATTGGGTAGACATGAAGACGGTAAAACAAGTCCTCTCTGATTTTTCCGTTTTCGGCAAGCTCGCGTAAATCACAATGTGTGGCGGCAATAACTCTGATATCAACCGGAATTTCTTTCGTCCCGCCGATTGGCGTTATCTTGCGTTCCTGAAGCACCCGTAAAAGTGCAACCTGCATCGAGTGGGAAATTTCTCCGATTTCATCTAAAAATAATGTGCCTTGATTCGCTTTTTGAAAGGCGCCTTTATAGCCATTTCGTTTCGCTCCCGTAAAAGCTCCCTCTGCATATCCGAACAGTTCGCTCTCAATCAAATCAGACGGAATCGCTCCGCAATTGACAGCAACAAACGGACCGTGACGTCTCTCACTGTTCTCATGAAGAGCGCGAGCCGCGACTTCCTTTCCCGTACCAGTTTCGCCCGACAAACAGACCGTTGCATCTGCCGCAGCTGCACGTTCAAGGTTCATCAGCATTGCTTGTGATCGGCCGCTTTTCCCGATCACTCCATTGAATCGAAACACCTTCTTTTTCTTTTGTTCCGAAAGATAAAAACAAGTGCCGCCATCTCCTATGGTGACAGCTTTTTCGATTGAGTAGCCCCGTTCCTTCAACTCATACAGGTGCCGGCCCTGCCAATCCGGCATTGAGGTTCGAATCGACATGCTCGCACTGATGATGTGCTGCTTGATATTGCATAGCACCATCGGCACACTGGATGCAGCCCTCTCTCCAAAACGGCTGATCAGCTCGAGCTCTTTCTCACGGCTTTTAGCTGCGAGTTCCCGTTCAGCTGCATAGGCGATCGCAGTGGCAATACCGAGCATATGAGGATGAGCGCCTGTTGCCGGACACGATATGTCAATCACACCCGCAAGGCTGCCATCCTCATGGTGAATCGGAGCGGCTGAACAGTTCCAAAGATGGGAAGCAATGGAGTAATGCTCTGATCCTTGTATCGCAACCGGCTCGCTGATGTGGAGCGCCGTGCCAATCGCATTTGTTCCGACAGCCGTTTCCGTCCAGCATGCCCCTTCAACAAAGTTGATGCGTTTGGCTTCATAGAGCGCGCGGGGATGGCCGTCCAATGCCAGAACAACACCGTCTGAATCAATTAACAGCGCCATCATTTCCATTTCTTTTATGGCAGGCAGCAGTTTTTCGAGGTAAGGCTTTGCGGTCGTCAAGAAGAATGAATGTTTTTTTGACTGCTGATCCAGCTCCGTTTGCTGTAAAACCTTCGGGCCTTTTTCTAAATAAGGATTGACCTCAGCTTTTTGGCAGCGATGCCATGACTCTGCAATCCGTTTTCTTAATCGGGCTTCGTCAAGCACACCGTCTTTCACAAAACGTTTCCAGGTTTGCAAATCGTTTGGGACCGAATTCATTTCCTTGATCGCTCCTCCCTTACACACCGTTTTCATCTATTGTAGGGGAAAAATAAAGCGCTTTCAACAATAAAAAAGCAGGCGCCTTATATCCATGCGCCTGCTTTTTCCTTTATTATGCATGTACCGCAAGGCCGATCGTGCTTAACAGCGCCTCATGCAATGTTTCCGATAAAGTCGGATGGGCGGCGATAAAATGCTCCGCCATATCTGCCGTCATCTCACCATTCATGATCGCTGCCGCTTGGCCGATGAGCTCGGTTACATCCGGGCCAATCATCGAGACACCCACGATTTCGCCGAATTCCGGTTCAGCCATGATTTTGACCTTTCCTTCCGCTTGCTGTTTAATGAGCGCCTTGCCGTTTGCGGAAAAAGAAAATTCGCCGATCTTCACATCCCCGTATATGCTTCTTGCCTGTCGTTCTGTCATTCCGATACACGCGATTTCCGGGGACGTATAGATGCAGCGCGGCACATGTTTCTCATTGATTTTGACATCCCTTCCGGAAGCATGAGAAGCAGCGATGATGCCCTCATGGAAAGCGGCATGCGCCAGCTGAATGCCCCCTATAGCATCTCCGCACGCGTAAATATGAGGCACGTTCGTCTGCATGTGCCCATTCACCGGAATGCCCTTTGGAGAAAAATCAACTCCGGCCTGTTCCAGCTGTAATCCGTCAAGACGGGGTTTTCTGCCGATCGCCACCAGCACATAATCGGCCTTCGTTTTAAACTCTCGCTGACCGCTTTTCCATATTGCTGTTTTGGCCGTTTGATCCACCCGCTCTAATCTGGATGAGGCATGCACTTCGACACCGTCTTCCTCAAGTTTCTCCTGAAAAAGACGGGCAATATCTTCGTCTTCAGCCGGGATCAGATGGTCCGCTGTTTCAATGATGGTCACCTTCGTCCCCAATCTGGCGAACAGCCCTGCATACTCACACCCGATGACACCGCCACCGACAATGACTAGTGAAGACGGAATCTCGGAAAGAGAAAGCGCGTCTTTGCTGTCGATGATCCATTCGCCGTCAAACGGGGCAAAAGGCAGCTCGATTGGCTCTGACCCGGAGGCAATCAATACTTGGTCCGCCTCTCTGATTTCTTTTCCGTTTTCTCCTTCGATCAAGAGCTTTCTTTCAGAAAGAAAGGAGGCTGTTCCCTTTACAACCTGTATTTGATTTTTCTTCATTAGGTACTGAACGCCTTGGACAAGCTGACTGACAACCTGTTGTTTTCGGCTTTGCATTTTACTCCAATCGACTGATATCGCACCTGCCGGAAGTTCGATTCCAAAGCTGTCGGCATGCTTGATTTTATCAAGAACGTTTGCGCTTTCTAACAAAGACTTTGTCGGGATGCAGCCTTCATTCAGGCAGGTTCCCCCAAGCTTGCCTTTGTCAATGAGCAGCACGTTTCTGCCCTGCTGTGCCGCGGAGACCGCAGCCGCATAGCCTGCAGGTCCGCCGCCGATAATGGCTAATGTCATGTCGTTTTCACCTGCTTTTCTTATAAAATTAATGCTGCGGGTTCTTCCAAATATGTTTTCATCGCCTTCAGGAATGCAGCGGCTGGGGCGCCGTCACACGCTCTGTGATCAAATGTCAGGCTGAGCGGCAGGATCGTGCTTCTGACGATCTCCTCCCCTTGATACACCGGCGTGTCATAGCTTGCTCCGATGCCGAGAATGCCTGTTTCCGGCGGATTTAGTATCGGTGTGAAATGCTCAACTCCAAACGCGCCAAGGTTTGTAATAGAGAAAGTAGAGCCTTGCAGTTCTTCGCTTCCCACACGTCCCTCGCGTGCTTTTTTGGCATTTTCTGAGATGGATTGAGCCAGTTCAATCAGCGATAGCTTTTCAGCATGGCGGATGACAGGCACCACTAAGCCGTTTTCCAAGGCTACAGCCATACCAAGGTGTACATGGGGATGTGTGATGATGCGCTCATTTTGATAAAGGCTGTTCAGCACAGGGTGAGCTTGCAGAGCGAGAACGGCGGCTCTTGAGACAAAATGAGTGATCGTCAGTTTTGTGCCGTATCTCTCTTCCGCAGTTGGTGAAAGCTGTTTTTGAAGAGTGGCAAGCTTGGTGATATCAGCTTTCATCGTGATCGTCAGCTGCGCGCTGTTTGCCAGGCTTTCCTGCATTCGGGCAGCGATGACCTTTCTCATGCCTGTCACCGGGATTTCCTGCGCTTTCTGCTCCGAAACAGGCTTTGCTTGATCTTTTTTCTGTTCAGCAAGAGCCTTTGTTACGTCATCCTTCACGATTCGTCCGCCTGGTCCAGTTCCTTTCAGTTGTTTTAGGTCTAATCCTGCTTTTTCTGCTATTTTTCTGGCGACTGGAGATATTTTCATTCGATCTTTTTTGGAGGCTGCGGGTTTGTTTTCTTGTTTGACGGGCTGAACGGCTTGCGGCATATTGTCTTCAGCAACAGGCGCACTCGCCTCTTCCTGCACCGACTCATTGGCGTCCCCGATATAGCAGATAGCTGTGCCGGGCGGAACCTCTTCTCCCTCTTTCACTTTGATATCGATCAGCGTTCCTTTTTCAGGCGCTTCGATCTCCATTTCAATTTTCTCCGATTGAATGCTGGCAATGCTTTCTCCCTTTTCAACCGGGTCGCCTACTTTTTTATTCCATATCGATACTTCCCCTTGTTTCATGGCCATTCCCAATTTTGGCATCACTACTTTTACCGCCATTTGTGTCCCCCCTTTAATTCATTGCCGGCTCGCCAAGCAATTCAAGCGTGACGCTGACAATTTTATCTGGTGTCGGCAAATATTGATCTTCAAGCACTGGTGAAAACGGAACCGGTGTATGCGGCGCTGTAATCCGTTTAATCGGCGCATCAAGCAAATCAAAGCCCTTGTCAGCGACAATCGCAGCAATATCCGTGGCAATGCTGCATCGCGGATTGGCTTCATCAATGATGATCAGCCGGTTTGTTTTTTCTAACGATGTGAAAATCGCATCCTCATCCAGAGGAGACAGACTGCGCGGATCAAGGACCTCGGCTTCGATGCCCCTCTCTGAAAGCTGTGCAGCCGCTTCAAGCGCAGTATTGACCTGCTTGCCGACTGCAAAGAGCGTAACATCATTGCCTTCGCGTTTGATATCCGCTTTTCCGAGGGGAATTGTATAATAATCTTCCGGCACCTCGCCCTTCATGTTGTAGGACGTTTTGTCTTCAAAGAAGAACACCGGATCATTATCTTCTATTGCTGCAAGCAGAAGACCTTTGGCATCATACGGATTGGATGGAACAACTGTCTTCAGTCCAGGGATGCTCGTGAAAAGGCCATACAGCGATTGTGAATGCTGGGCAGCGGCCCGGAACCCTGCTCCGTATGTGGTGCGGACGGTAATCGGCACTTGCGCTTTTCCGCCGAACATATAACGGAATTTTGCCCCTTGGTTGATCACCTGATCAAAGCACGTGCCGATAAAATCGTTAAACATCAGCTCGGCAATCGGTCTCAAACCGGTTGATGCCGCAGCCATAGCCGCACCCATGTAACCCGCCTCAGAAATCGGAGTGTCCAGCACTCTTGTGCGCCCGAATTCCTGTACGAGTCCCTTTGTGACCCCTAATACACCGCCCCATGCTTCATCATCCTGCAAATGATCGACCGCCGCTCCCCCGGCGACATCCTCACCGATCAAAAGCACATTTTCGTCTCTTCTCATCGCAAGCTTCATTGCTTCATTGATCGCGTCTGACATGCTTATGACTCTCGCCATCTCTTACATTCCTCCTTTTTCATATGACACGTACACATCTGTCAGCAGCTCCGAATCTTTTGGATATGGGCTGTCTTCGCTGAACGAGACGGCTTTTTCAATCGATTCGCTGACACGCTGTTCAATGTCTGACAGCTTATTAGCATCTGTTTCTTTTAAAAGGTAGTTTTTAAAACCTTGAATGGCATCTTTTTCTTCAAGGTGCTCAACTCTTTCATCCTTCGTTTTATAGGTTTGGGCATCTCCTTCGAAATGGCCGTAGTTTCTGTAGGTCATACATTCAATCAAAGACGGGCCGCCGCCGTTTCTTGCTCTTTCTATCGCTTCCTCGGCTGCCTGGTAAACTGCTAAAATATCTTTGCCGTCAACTGTCACCCCCGGCATGTTATAAGCAGCCGCCCGATCGGCGATTGAATCGCAGGCTGATGCGTACTCAAATGGGGTAGCTTCGCCATAGCCGTTGTTTTCAGCAACAAATACGACAGGAAGGTTCCATACAGCCGCTAAATTCAGCCCTTCGTGGAAGGTGCCTTGGTTATTTGCCCCGTCCCCGAAAAAGCAAACGCTTACATTTTTAGTCTGTTTATATTTAGCCGTGAGCGCTGATCCGCATGCGAGCGTAAAGCCGCCCCCGACGATTCCATTTGCGCCTAACATGCCTTTATCAAGATCCGCAATGTGCATAGAACCGCCCTTGCCTTTGCACAATCCGGTCGCTTTCCCGAAAATTTCCGCCATCATGCCGTCCAGGTTACAGCCTTTGGCGATACAATGTCCATGTCCCCTGTGGGTGCTTGTAATGCTGTCGCCATCATGTAAATGAGCGCACACCCCTACAGCCACGGCTTCCTCACCGGCATATAAATGAACGAATCCGGGAAGCACTCCCTGGGCGAACAGTTCATGCACTTTGTCTTCAAAGCCCCTGATCTCCAGCATCTTTTGGTACATCCACAGCGCTTTTTCCTCAGTTAATGACAAGCCTTCTCGTTTTAACAATTTCATTTTGTGCGCCTCCTTCTATTTAGGGTTCACCATTATAAATGCAAGAAGTGTGCCAGTCTTTTGAGCCCGTAAAATCAGTCTTCTCATCTTCACTTTGGAGACATTTTGAGACGTGTGTCTCGTTTTGTCTCAAACTGATTCATTTGTCTCGTTTTACAGCATGCAAAAAAAAGACCGGATATCACCCGGCCTTTGACAATGATCGACGTATTTATTTCCTTGGAAATCTTTTTAACTTCCTAGTTCCTCTGCATCGTTTGACTGAATAGCTGCTTTTGAAAGAAAATCAATTGAATATTTGACATATGCGATACCGCCGTCCCCGTCCTTCTGCATACAGTCTATCGTGCCGTTTGAGTATGTATATCCCTTTTCATTAAGCGTTTTTCTGACCGTTTCCGCCATCTTTGCGGCATCTGTTTTTGATAACCCGCTGGCGTCTAACTGAATCGTCATGCTCATAGGCGCTTTTTCAGCCAGCTGTTTGTTCCATTTTGTATCTAACGTGAACTGTCCGTTTTCAATACTCAAAGCAGCATCAGCTTTTATAAGTCGAGGAACCGCTTTTTTCAGATCTGCTTCGATTGCCTTCGTTGCTTCTTCATTTACATGTTTTGATACTGATTCGGTATACGCTTCTTCAATTCCATCGCACGTTACTTTAGGATGCAGAAATCCCTTCGTACACATTGGGTAGCGATGAGATTGGGAGGTTGCTCCGAATACATATTCAGAGGTTTTAGCGTTATATACCCCATTCGTGATCTTGATTTCTTTCTTAGGATAGGTTTGTTTCACATAAGAGACTAGCTTCTGTTCTGCAGCATTTTTCGAAAATGGATCACCGAACCATACATGATAGATATATAGTCCGCATCCGAATAATGCAATGGCAAGCAAGCCAAACACAAGTTTTTTCATGTTCCCACTCTTTTCCTCATATGTACGTGCTACAGTTCATGCTTTTCTTCAACAGCCCGGTTCAGCGCTTGGAGCATATAGCCTATGCCTTTGTATGATGATAGCGGCCAGCTGATATGCTGGTGTTCTCCGATGACGGCGTTTAGAATGCTTCGATATTTTTTTCCGCCAAGCATGACTAGCTCTTCGATATCAGAAAAGCCTTTTTCGTGAAATTGACGGCTCAGCTCGTCCGCTGTCATGATTTCCGGATGACTGGTGCCAAAAGTGACATCGTAATTTCCCGAAACGAGATCATCAGGGCGGAGGAACCCGTGCTTCGCAGACAAAATCACCCACTCATCGAAAAATGTTTTTGCATACCGCTCGCACGCCTGATGAAACGGGCTGAGATAAGCGTCCTCTGCTCTTACCGGCCCGGCATCAGGCTGGACGTCCCAGATTTTTTTCTTGCCGCAGGGGATGATGCATAGCTGTTTCATTTTTCTCTCCCCCTTTATAAGATATCTCCACTAAATATACCATTATTTTCTTACAATAAATTAGAGAAAAGACAGGCTGAGTAAAGCTGCGTACAAAAAAGACCCGGATTTACCGAAAATCCAGGTATTTTAGTCAAGAATTGTGTTAGCCTTTTTTGAATCAAGCACTGCAGTTACTCTATCCCATCAAGATACTTTCTCTCAAAGTCGTCGAGCAATGCACGCACTTCATCTGTTGACTTTGTGTTCATGCATTGATTTCTTAATTCACTTGCCCCTCGGAACCCGCGGAGATAAATTTTGAAAAAGCGAGGAAGAGGCTTGTACGGACGGGCTTCTAATGCTGAATATTTATCATGAAGATCCAGATGCAGCCTTAAGAGATCAAGCAATTCCTTGCTGCTATGCTCTTTCGGCTCCTTTTCAAAGGCAAATGGATTTGTAAAAATACCGCGCCCAATCATAATTCCATCAACACCGTATTGTTCAGCAAGTTTTAAGCCAGTTTGGCGGTCAGGGATATCCCCGTTGATTGTCAACAGTGTATCTGGTGCCACCTCGTCACGAAGTTTCTTAATCTCCGGGATGAGTTCCCAATGCGCATCTACTTTGCTCATTTCTGCTCTTGTGCGCAGATGAATAGAAAGATTGGCAATATCCTGTTTCAAAATGTGTGTCAGCCACTCGCGCCATTCGTCTACATCCGTGAAACCAAGTCTTGTTTTTACGCTTACGGGCAATCCCCCTGCTTTTGCTGCTTGTATTAACTCTGCTGCAACTTCCGGCCGGCGGATAAGACCGCTTCCCTTACCGTTCTGTGTCACATTAGGCACAGGACAGCCCATATTGATATCTAGTCCTTTAAATCCTAACTCTGCCATGCCAATACTCATTTTA
>NZ_JAVAXX010000109.1:0-19103 GCF_042709275.1 Bacillus sp. LR_5
TATTTTTCGCCATCATCTGGTGCGAAAGGTTGATTAACGAAAGGTTGAGATGTTATGTCAGATCAATTTAACAGCCGTGAAGCTCGACGAAAAGCGAACAGCAAGTCGAGTCCTTCACCGAAAAAAGGCAAGAAACGAAAAAAGGGCGGATTGTTTAAAAAGACCCTTTTCACTTTACTCATTCTGTTTGTTTTAGGCGTAGTCGGCGGTGCTGTTACATTTGCCGTCATGGTTTCTGATGCGCCGTCCCTTGATGAAAGCAAATTGAAGACGCCTTATTCATCAACGATTTATGATAAAAATGGAAAAGAGATCGCCGAAGTCGGCGCCGAAAAACGGACCTACGTCTCGATAGATGAAATTCCCGATGTTGTAAAAGAAGCCTTTATCGCGACAGAAGACGCTCGTTTTTATGAGCACCACGGGATTGACCCTGTCCGTATCGGCGGTGCTTTAGTTGCCAACTTTAAAGACGGCTTCGGGGCTGAAGGCGGAAGTACGATCACCCAGCAGGTCGTCAAAAACTCCCTTCTTTCACATCAGAAAACGTTGAAACGGAAGGTGCAGGAAGTATGGCTTTCGATTCAGCTGGAGCGCAATTACTCTAAAGATGAAATTTTAGAAATGTATTTAAACCGGATTTATTTTTCTCCTAGAGCATACGGAATCGGAAAAGCGGCGGAAGAATTTTTCGGCGTTACAGATTTAAGCAAATTGACTGTCGAACAGGCTGCGACGCTTGCAGGAATGCCGCAGAGCCCAACAGCGTACAACCCGGTCAAAAACCCGGATAAAGCGGAAAAACGACGGAACATCGTACTCAGTCTGATGAAAAAGCAAGGATTTATTTCTGATTCTCAATATAACAAAGCGAAAAAAGTGGCAGTGAAAGACGAAGGCGTCGTGTCACAGAAGGAATATGAAAAAGCAAGTACAAACAAATACAGCGCATTTGTTGAAGAGGTTATGAAGGAAATTGATGAAAAATCTGATGTCGATCCATCTGCTGACGGATTAAAGATCTATACGACATTAGATACAAAAGCACAAGATAAACTAGATGAATTAATGGACGGAGACACCGTCGGATTTACTGAAGGCATGCAGGGCGGTGTGACGCTTCTCGATACCAAAAACGGAGAAGTCCGAGCGATTGGTGCGGGACGCAATCAGCCTGTCGGAGGCTTTAACTATGCTACTCAAACTAAGGCACAGCCTGGTTCGACCATAAAACCGATTTTGGACTACGGACCAGTTATTGAAAATAAGAAATGGTCCACATACGAACAAATTGATGACTCAGCTTATACGTATTCTAACGGAAAACCGATTCGTGATTGGGACCGCAAATATCTAGGGCCTATCTCAATGCGTTACGCTCTGGCCCAATCAAGAAATATACCTGCTTTAAAAGCATTCCAGGCAGTCGGTAAAGATACTGCTGTAGACTTTGCAAATGGACTCGGGCTTGGTTTAACAAAAGATAATGTAACAGAGGCCTATTCTATTGGCGGTTTCGGTGGGAACGATGGTGTTTCTCCTCTGACAATGGCAGGTGCATACAGCGCGTTTGGAAATAACGGAACGTATAATGAACCGCATTTTGTAAAATCTATCGAATTTAACGATGGCACGAAGCTTGACTTAACACCAAAATCAAAATCAGCCATGAGTGATTATACTGCGTTTATGATTACAGATATGCTGAAAACAGCTGTGAAGACAGGTACTGGACAGCTTGCACAAGTACCTGGTGTAGAAGTTGCAGGAAAAACAGGAACGACTAACTTTGATGATAATGAAGTCAAAAGGTACAATATCGCTAGCGGTGGCGCCCGAGATTCTTGGTTCGTTGGCTACACACCGCAATATACAGCTGCCGTCTGGACGGGAATGGGAGAAAACGAGGCTGGAAAGAAATCACTTTCAGCTGAAGAGCAAAAAGTTGCAAAGCGCATCTTCGCCCAGCTCATCGCCGATGTCGATGACGGAAGCGGATCATTTGAGAAACCTGACAGCGTAGTGGAAGCCTCTGTAGAAAAAGGCTCAAACCCTGCAAAACTGGCAGGGCCAAATACGCCAAGCGATAAGAAGCTCACAGAGTACTTTGTTAAAGGCACAGCTCCTTCTACTGTTTCTAAAACATATGAGAAAGAAGAAAAAGAGGAAACAGCTAAACTGTCTGGTTTAAACGTGAAATACGATAAAGACAATCAATCTTTAACGTTAAGCTGGAATTACGACGGAGATGCGACCTTTGCTGTTAAGCAATCTGTTGATGGCGGCAGCTACTCAGAAATTCAAAACAGCTCTGCAAAAGAGGCAGTCATATCGGGTGTGCAGCCAGGATCTGTGTACAAATTCGAAGTAACAGCCGTCAGTGATGATGGCAAAAGTACAGCTTCCACATCCTATGAGGTGCCAAAAGCTGAAGACGATGAAGATAAAAAAGACCAGCAACAAACGGATGATGAAAAACAAGATGATGAGAAGACTCAGGATGATACACAAACTGATGATTCTCAAAAAGATGACGGTCAGACGGATCAAGATCAGACAGATGATTCAACAAACGATCAAGACAAAAAACAAGACAATACGAACACCAATCCGTCCGACAACAATAACCAAGACCAATCAAACGATAACGATAACGACAACAGTAACAACCAGGATACGTCGGATGGTGATTCGAACTCTGGTAAGAATGATTCAACAGGTTCTGACACGAATAAAAATAAAACAGACACATCTAATAAAACACAAACAAACTCATCATCCATTGAAAAAACAAATTAAACAAAAAAGCCGTCACCTTTGGGGTGATGGCTTTTTTGGTACACAATAAAAAACCTCCCGTTTTAACAGGAGGTTTTATCGATTCATCGCATGATATTTGTAAAAATGCTTTTTCATTTCGGTAAACAGCTCATCAAGCTGAATAAAGCAATGGTATTGGGTCGGCTTAAGAAGAATAAATTCCACTCGTTCAGCCCAATTAATCGGCTTTGCGGGATATGATTTCTCCCTCAATTCTTGCCAATCGAGCGATTTCACCGGCTCACCTGCTGTCCAATGTAACGAAGCCAGCAAACACACAATGCCCTTTAACATTTCGTTTTGGTCACATCTCGATTTTCGTGTTTGAAAGACTGGGAGAAGTGATGCTTTGATGTCATCCCACACTTCAAATAAAAGCGGAACGTATTTCCCGCTGTCTTCCCATGGCAAATCGCCTTGTAATTCCGTGCAGAAATCAAAATACACGGGATTGGTCTGCAAGGTTTTCTTCATATCCGAGGAACTCTTCTGGCCAAGACTGCGCAAGTATTGCTCATAAGAAGCCAACACTTCTTTTGCTTGCGTCATCGTTTTACCAGTCCTTTTTTATCCCTCTTCTGCCCTTCTCTGCACAAAGAAAGCAGCGGACACTCCGCACAGCGCGGAGATTGGGCTTTACAGTGATATCTGCCGAAGAAAATAAGCCGGTGATGCGTAACGGACCAGTCTTCTTTGGGAACCTTGCGCATCAGCGTCTTTTCAACTTCCAGAACCGAGTCCTTCCACCGGCAAATGCCCAATCGTTTGCTGACTCTCTCCACATGGGTATCTACGGCTATGGCCGGCACGCCAAACGCAACGGATACCACTACGTTTGCGGTCTTTCTCCCGACCCCTGGCAGTTTGACAAGCTCATCGCGGTCTCTCGGCACTTCTCCGCCGTAATCTTCAATAATCATTTTACTCAGCTTTTGAATATTTTTCGCTTTATTACGATATAAACCGATTGATTTAATATCCTGCTGAAGCTCTTCCAGCGGAACAGCCAAATAGTCTTCCGGCCGTTTATATTTTTGGAATAATGTTTTGGTCACTCTGTTTACAAGTGCATCTGTACATTGCGCAGATAAAGCAACAGCCACCACTAATTCAAAAGGATTGGAATGAACCAGTTCACACTCCGCATGAGGAAACATGTCACCTATCTTGTCTAAACAGAATTCAATTTGTTTTAGATTTAACACGATTGTCACCTTTTCACTTTATTGTTCAAGCCAATTGTAAAAAGGAACCTGCCTTTTATACTCTTTTTGCGGTTCATTCTGCTTTGCTTGTACACGCCTGAATTTTTGGCTGTGTATTTTTGCCTGCTCCACAGTTTTAAGCCCGTTTTTCTTCCATTCAAACAAAATCCGGTCAATGTAGCGGAAACTGAGTTTTCCTGATAGTACAGCCTCTTTTAACGCGTGTTTGATCAGTTGTGCGTCATGCTGATCCTGGTCCTGCCAGATCGCCAGCGTTTCACACTCCAAAGGCGATAACGGCCTTGCGAACTCTTCCTCAAAAATGGTATAAAGGCTTTTTTGTTCCCCTTCTGCTTTTCTTTCCTGTGTTTGATTCTGTGCAAGCTGAATATACTCGTACAGCTTCCCCCATAAAGGCTGAAGAGAATATTTCTCAAATTTGATGCCGTTTTGATCCTCGCATTCTTCAATAAACAGAAAGCCTTTTTGAATAAACATCCGCAATCTGTTTGTACATTCTTCAACAGAAATTGACATACCTTCCTGCAGCTGATTCGGTGTAGGAAAATATGATCCTTTTTCTAAATGCATTTTAATTTTTAACAGCAGAATAAGTTCTGTTTCATTAAGCCCAAGCTGTTTATAATGCGTAAGCAGAAGATTGGGGATGGTTGATGTTCCCTGCTCCTGCATATCAATAAATTGCTGTTTTTTCATCGTCACACCTCTTACTGTAAAGGATTGTGATTGCCCCTTTACTGTAAAAAGTCTCCCTTGCAGGAGACTCTTTTTTGTTTCATTTGAATGTATTACGGATACAGACGGTTTAACAGTCTTGGGAACGGAATCGTTTCACGAACGTGAGGCGCTCCGCTGATCCAAGCTACTGTCCGCTCTAATCCAAGGCCAAAGCCGGAATGAGGAACTGATCCATATTTTCTAAGTTCAGCATACCATTTATATGCGTCAGAATCCAGTCCATGTTCTTTAAGACGCGATTCCAAAAGTTCCATATCGTGAATCCGTTCAGACCCGCCGATGATTTCTCCATAGCCTTCCGGCGCAATCAAGTCAGCGCAAAGCACAACGTCCTCACGGTCAGAAGCCGGCTGCATATAGAACGGTTTTAAGGACGTCGGATAGCGAGTGATGAATACCGGTTTGTCATAGTGTTCAGCAATCGCTGTTTCATGAGGCGCTCCGAAATCATCTCCCCACTCGATATCGTCAAAGCCTTTTTCTTTCAGGAATTCAATCGCTTCATCATACGTAATTCTTGGGAACGGGGCTTTGATTTGCTCAAGTTTTGACGTGTCTCTTCCCAATGTGTTTAATTCAATTTTACAATTCTTAAGAACTGATTGCACGATGAAAGAAACGTAATTTTCCTGTACTTGAAGGTTTTCTTCAAATTCTACAAACGCCATTTCCGGTTCGATCATCCAGAATTCGATTAAGTGACGCTTTGTTTTAGACTTTTCCGCTCTGAATGTCGGTCCGAAAGAGAATACTTTTCCTAAAGCCATTGCCGCAGCTTCCATGTAGAGCTGGCCGCTTTGAGACAGATATGCATCTTCATCAAAGTACTTTGTCGCAAAGAGTTCTGTTGTTCCTTCAGGTGCGCTTCCAGTCAAAATCGGCGGATCCACTTTTACGAAGCCTTCGTTATTAAAGAATTCGTAAGTCGCGCGAATGATTTCATTACGGATTTTCATGATCGCATGCTGGCGCTTTGAACGCAGCCATAAATGTCTGTGATCCATCAAAAATTCCGTTCCGTGTTCTTTTGGTGTAATTGGATAATCGGTCGCTTCGTGAATGACTTCAATATCTGTCACAGCAAGTTCATATCCAAGCGGAGAACGCTCGTCCTCTTTGACAATCCCTTTTATATAGAGCGACGTTTCCTGCGTCACTGATTTAGCTGTTTGGAAAATGCTTTCTTCCACTTCCGCTTTTACTACGACACCCTGAATAAAACCGGTACCGTCCCGAAGCTGTAAAAACGCAATTTTCCCGCTTGAACGCTTATTAGCGACCCAAGCTCCGATCATTACTTCCTCACCTACGTGCTTGTACACTTGGTTGATTGTTGTTTTCAACATATTTCCCTCCAAAACAAGAAAGACATTCGGAAGCTCATTGCCCCGCGAACTCTTTTATCATCACTTTATTATACCCGCTCTTAACTAACCGGGTCAATGCAGATAAAAAGCGGCTTTTCTGTCAGCCGCTTTTTGATCTGTTAGCTATGTTTTTCTACAAAACGCTTGATTCTTTCAATGGCTTTTTCAAGAAGATCTAACGATGTTGCATAAGAAAGACGGACATTCTCAGGAGAGCCAAATCCGGATCCTGGAACAATCGCAACTTTTTCCTCCTCGAGAAGCGCTTTAACAAATTCATCTACATCTTTGAAACCGCAAGATTGAGCTGCCTCTTTTGCATTTGGGAACAAGTAAAAAGCACCTTCCGGCTTCACACAGCTGAACCCTGGAATTTCTATGAGCTTTGCATAGATCGTATTTAATCTATGTTCAAATGCTTCTCTCATTTCTTCCAATGGCTCAGAAGGCCCGTTATAAGCAGCAATCGCTCCGTATTGTGCGATTGATGTCGGGTTTGACGTGCTGTGGCTTGCAAGGTTCGTCATCGCTTTAATAATGTCTTCAGAGCCTGCCGCATAACCGATTCTCCAGCCTGTCATGCTGTGGGACTTTGATACGCCGTTTATAATGACCGTTTGCTCTTTCAGTCTGTCTGACAGCTGTGCAATGGAAACATGTTTCTTTCCGCCGTATGTAAGTTTTTCATAAATTTCATCTGACACAATCAAGATATCATGTTCAAGGCACACTTCACCGAGTGCAGATAGTTCTTCTTCCGTATACATGACACCAGTCGGGTTGCTTGGAGAGTTAATAACGATTGCTTTTGTTTTTTCCGTAATTGCATTTTTCAGCTGCTCAGGCGAAATTTTGAAGTGATTTTCCTCAAGCCCTTCTACATAAACAGGCTTTCCGCCAGCGAGTTTCACCTGCTCCGGATAGCTTACCCAGTAAGGCGTTGGAATAATAACTTCATCTTCTTCATCCAAAATCACTTGGAAAAGGGTATACAGAGCATGTTTGGCACCAGTGCAGACAATAATTTGAGACGGTTTGTATTCAATATTCTGGTCGCGTTTAAATTTCTCTGCAATGCTGTTTTTCAGTTCAGCCAAACCACCGGAAGGCGTGTATTTCGTATGGCCCTCGTTCATCGAACGCACAGCGGCATCAATAATATGCTGCGGTGTATTGAAGTCAGGTTCGCCTGCTCCTAAGCCGATGACATCATGGCCTGCGGCTTTCAGTTCTTTCGCTTTCGCTGTGATTGCCAGTGTGGTTGATGGTGTTAATGCGGATACTCTTTTTGCCAGTTTCAACTTGAACTCCCCCTAATTCGTCTTAAGGCGTGATATTTTTGAGAATCTTTCCAGTTGTAAAGTCCACATAACTTAAACTGTATTGCCCTTCTTTGTCTAAGTACGTCACTTCCCAAAGCAGGACGTTTCCTTCTCTTGCCAGATGAACCTCTTTTTGCTTTGAAACCAGCCCTTCATCCTTTATGATTTTCGCCGCTTTGTCTTCAGAGATTCCCTCTTTCGCTTCTTTTGAGAGAATTTTTGCTTTTTTATCAGCAGGAACCCAGACATATAATGCAGTGCCTTTTTTATCCGTTCCCTTTACAACATAATATTTTTCTTTTCCGACAAATGTTTCGACTTGATCAACATTGGCGAGATCGGTTTCTTTTTTAGCTTCAGCAGCTGCTGCTTCGTGCCCCTCTTCCTTTTGTGCCATGGCTGATTTATAAATGCTTGCCGAGACAAGAAGTACTGCTAAAAAAATAATACCAAAAATGACGGTAAATATTAATGCTTTTTTTCTCATCTTCTCACCTACGTACGATAAATGGTAAAAACGGCTTGGTTTTTGTTTTCTTCATCCAGTGCAAGGCCGAACATCAGATTTTCTCTTTTCAGTGTACGATTCAATGTGTCCACAATTTTATACAGATCATCAGAATGCTCTACATTAATTGTTGAAAGAATTTCGATTTTACTTTCCATTTTTTCATCCTCCAGTTTGAACAAATATTGTAAGTCATACTCCATTTCAGGACACGCCATACTAGTATCACAGAGCGGGAAATCCGCTTTTAAATAAAACACCATCCTACTCCCACACCGCAAAAGCCGCTTTATGCGGCTTTTATTCTTTTTCCCCTGCAACATAAGCTTCAAGCTCGCTGTCAGTCATTTCGGATACTGAGGTTGTCGGCAAGGCATCAAGAAACAGCCGGCCGTAACCAGCGGTTTTAATCCGTCTGTCCAATATCATAATCGTTCCCTTGTCTCCCGCAGAACGCAGCAAGCGTCCGATTCCTTGCCTGAAGGTCAGCACAGCTTCCGGTAATGACACTGTTTGAAACGGATTCTTTCCTTTTTTGCGGGCAAGCTCACATTTTGCAGCATGAAGCGGGTGATCAGGGGACCGGAATGGGAGCCTCACGATCATTACTGTCGTCAGCTCATCACCAGGGAAATCAACGCCTTCCCAAAAATGATTTGTTCCGAGCAGGATCGCCTGATTGGATGTTTTAAAAGTCTTCATCAGCTTGCCGGGACTTCCGCCTGTAATCCCTTGTGCCAAGAGCTGAATGCCGGAAGCACTCATGTTATGCTTAAGCTCCTGGTGAACCTTTTTCAGCATATCATGGGATGTAAACAGCACAAGAATTTTAGGCTGTTTTTCCTTTGCCATCAGTTCGATATAACGGGCTGTATCCTGTATAAATTCAGGTTGCCCTGTATCCTGAATTGATTTCATTTCCTTTGGAATCATCACCTGCATACGCTCATCGTAAGAAAAGGGTGACTCAATTCTCATTGTCCGCGGGAAAAAGTCACTCAGTCCCAGTCGTTCAATCATAAATTGAAAAGAATCTTCGACTGTAAGGGTTGCAGATGTCAGCACCACACTATTTTTGCGCGCGAAAAACTGATCAGCCAGAAGTTCACCAGGTTCAAGAGGCTGTGCGTAAATGGCCACTGCATTTTTCGCACCCTTTGCATCTATTTCAATCCAAACCGCTTCATCGTCATCAGACCCAAAGAAGAGCTTCTGCAACGTCTGACAGTAATGCTGCAAGCCTTTCATGCTTCTTTGGTATTCATCGGCTAAAAAGACGGTTTTGCTCTTCATACCCTTCAAATGTTTTTCCATCAGGGATGACTGTGCCTCAAAAAGCTGCTGCAAATGTGTCAGCATGGAACAAAGCCTCTCCGCACCATCCGTTAAGATCGACCAGCTTTTATCCTGGCTTTCTTTGTTCACCTTAAACACTAGACGGTTTAAGTCTTCTTTAGGTTTTCTTCGTTTGACAAAAGAATGTACAGAGCTGAAGAAAGCATCACTTTCTGCTTGAACGTGCTGAAGCCACTCTTCCAATTCGAAAAATGAATCAACCGGCAGGCTGTTTCGCTGGAATAGCTGTCTCATCTTTTTTAGAAGTCCCTGCTCCTTCAGAGTGCCGATTCTGCTCAATTTCATATGCAATTCTATGTACGTGGCTCTTTTCCCTAAATGTTCGCTTGCCGCACGTTCAAAATGGTGTGCTTCATCAATAATAAATGTGCCGCTTTCGGGAAGCCTTTTTTTCTGGCTGCCTTCATCGGTCAGCAAAAGGGAATGATTGGTGATCACCAAATCGGAGCGCATAGCAATCTGTTTGGCCCGCTCGTAAAAACCGATCACATGCTCACTGCGACTTCTTTTATAGGAGTCATCGTCATAAGCCAATCTGTCCCACAGCAATTTTCCGCCTGAAGGCAAATTCAGTTCCGCTACATCTCCTGTATTTGTCTCTGTCAGCCAAACGAGAAGCTGTGCCTTTGTCAGTACGGCATCATAATTATCATCTTCTTCATGAAGCACCTGCTCAAATTTATACAGGCATAAATAATGCGATTGCCCTTTTAAAATCGCCGCTGTTACCGGAAATGGAAACAGATCTTGGACAATCGGCAAATCCTTTGTGAGAATCTGCTGCTGTAAAAGCGTCGAATACGTGCTGATTATGACCGGCTTTTTTGATTTCTTGGCAAAAAGCGCAGCCGGAATCAGATAGCCAATCGTTTTTCCGATGCCTGGAGGAGCTTCAATCAGCGCATGCTCACGATTGGCAAACGCATCAGCCACCTCTCTCATCATCATCATTTGGCCGTCTCTTTTTTCATACCCAGGCATTAACTCTGACAGCGCTTTTTCATTTCCCGCTTCCCAGCTTTCGATCTCAAATGAGAAGTTCTCGTCCTCATTTATACGAACATCGATAGCTTCAGGTTCTCTGACAGAAAACGAAGAAAAGCGCGTATAGCCCGGTATCTCGGTATGTCTGTTTTCATTAATGAACATATCCAACAAATGCGTCAGATCACTGATGAAATGCTGCGAAAGCCTTCTTAACTGCTTTAAAGTCGGATAAGGAAGCTGCCGCAGCTTTTCAAGGATTTCCAAAAAAATAAGCCCTGTCACTTCAGCATCGCTGTCAGCCCGGTGCGGCTGATCATGCCGCAGCTGAAGCTCCTCGCTTAATTCCGTCAGCTTATACCCTTCAAATCCCGGAAAAACAATGCGTGAGAGCTCGACAGTATCAAGCACTTCACAATCTGGGAGCTGAAAGCCCGCCTTATGCAGCTCATACTTGACAAATCCAAGGTCAAAATGGATATTGTGGGCGACAAAATAAGCACCGTCAAGCAATTGGAATACTTCTTCAGCAACTGCTTCAAATGGCTGTTCATTTTCTACCATTTGATTAGAGATTCCAGTAAGCTGCTCAATAAAAGCAGGGATTGATTTATTTGGATTAATGTATTTTGAAAACCGCTCAGTAATTTGTCCATTTTCGATTACAACCGCTGCGATTTGTATGATTTTATCGCCTTTCTTCGGCGAATTCCCTGTTGTCTCTACATCTATAACAACGAACCGTTGCTTATTCATTAAAATGGACACCTCAATTCTTGCATACGACAAAAGTGTAACACGTTTTGTACGGAAATGGAGCGGCAAAACCGTTTTACTCTCAAAATCTTAAAAGAAAACCCCCGATAAAGGGGGCTTTTCTTCTACAAAATTGTACGGGCTGGTTCGTTTCCCAGCATTTGTTCAATTTTGTTTTGATCATTCAGAACAGCCACTTTCGGCTCGTGGCTTGCCGCTTCTTGATCAGACATCATTTTGTAGGAAATAATAATGACCTTATCTCCTTCCTGCACAAGGCGTGCGGCTGCACCGTTTAAGCATATGACGCCGCTTCCCCGTTTACCAGGAATAATATACGTTTCAAGACGTGCTCCATTATTATTATTCACAATTTGTACTTTTTCATTAGGAAGCATTCCCACAGCATCAATGAGATCTTCATCAATTGTAATGCTTCCCACATAGTTCAGGTTTGCTTCCGTAACAGTTGCCCTGTGAAGCTTGCCGCTCATCATTGTTCGATACATATTATATTCTCTCCATTTCTCGAATATCAATAATGATATTATCTATTAAACGCGCTTTTGAAAAAGCAACTGCAACAGCGAGAATCATCTTTCCAGCAATTTCATTCACAGGCTCGAGTTCCGGATAGGAATAAAGCTCCACATAGTCTATGGTTCCGCTAGTCGTTTCAATGATTTCTTTTGCAGCTTTTATCACCGCTTCAGGATCTCTTTCACCGGCTTGGATCAGCTCCGCACTTGTTTGAAGGGCCCGATACAGCTTAGGCGCTTCTCTTCTTTCCTCAGCTGTTAAGTATACATTGCGAGAGCTTTTGGCTAAGCCGTCTTCCTCTCTGACCGTATCGACAGGAACCAATTCAATATCCATGAAGAAGTCACTGATTAACCCATCAACAACAGCTACCTGCTGCGCATCCTTTAAACCGAAATAGGCACGAGTCGGCTTGACTAGGTTGAAAAGCTTCGTCAGTACGATCGCGACCCCGTCAAAATGTCCTTCTCTTGAGCGCCCGCATAACACGTCTGTGCGTCTTTCTACATGAATCGTGACATTCTTTTCACCGGGATACATATCATGAGCATCTGGCGTAAATAAAATATCGACTCCGGCGTTCTCTGCAAGAGCTGCATCCCGCTCAATATCGCGCGGATATGCTTCAAAATCTTCATTAGGACCGAATTGTGCAGGATTCACAAAAATACTCATAATAACGGCGTCGTTTTCTTGTCTTGCTTTGTCTGCTAAGGTTAGATGGCCCTCATGCAGAAACCCCATCGTCGGGACAAATCCGATTGACTTGCCCTCTGAATGATATTGTTTTATGGCTTCTTTCAACTGTGAAATATCAGTAATCTGTCTCATCTTATTTTCCCCCGTACAAGCCGTCCAGCACTGTCTGGTTCATTTGAAAGGAATGCTTTTGTTCAGGGAAAGTACGATGTCTTACATCCTGAACATATCCGCTGATTGCTGTTTCGATGGTTTCATCAATGCGCGTATATTGCTTTACAAATTTAGGTGTTCTCTCAACACCGTGGCCAATAATATCATGATAAACGAGAACTTGTCCGTCCGCTTTCACACCAGCACCGATTCCAATGACCGGTATGCTTAGCGTCTCGGCAATTTTGGCTGTGAGTTCTGCCGGCACACATTCCAGCACAAGCATCATAGCTCCTGCTTCTTCGCATTTTATACTGTCTTCTATTAATTTTTTGGCGCTTTGTTCGTCTTTGCCCTGTACTTTATAGCCGCCCAGTACGCCGACTGACTGCGGTGTCAAACCTAAGTGACTGACTACTGGAATGCCTCCAAGCGTCAATGCGCGAATGGATTCAAACACGCCTTCTCCGCCCTCAAGCTTCAGTGCGTCAGCTCCGCTTTCCTGAACGATAGCCGCTGCATTTTTCAGCGTATCTTCCTTGGACAGGTGATAAGACATAAACGGCATATCTGTCACAATAAAGGTATTCGGCGCACCCCTTTTAACGGCTTTTGTATGATGGATCATGTCCGCAACTGTCACACCGACAGTTGAATCAAGGCCGAGGACGACCATTCCAAGTGAATCACCGACTAAAATCATATCAACTCCCGCTTGTTCAGCAAGTTTAGCTGCCGGATAATCATAAGCGGTCAGCATGACAATCGGTTCTTCAGACTCCTTCATTTTTAGAAAATCCAGTTTTGTTTTCATGTTTTCTCCTCCTCATGTTTAGAGGAGATGATCTGCCGTTTTCTTCTGCAAGCCAAAAAACCTTCCGTTACAACGAGAAGGATTCTTCACTTTCTAAAGTTCGGCGAGTTTCATCCCTCTGTCCCAGTCCTTTTTTGGATCAAGGCAGACTGCTGCAATGTCTATCTATTTTAATAATAGGTGCAGTTCGCAGGCGATACTGCCCAATGGAAGTATACCAAAATCAACGGGCTTGTACCAACACATTAGCCCAATTCGATATCGGCAGAATAGATTTTTTTAATGCCTTCGTTCGTTTCTAAAAGCAGAACGCCTTCATCATCTATACCTAACGCCTTACCGTAAAAGGTTCCGTTTAACGTTCTGGCTCTCATATTAGTGCCAATACCGAGCGCATAGCTTTCCCATAAAAGCTTAATCGGCGTAAATCCGTGCGTCATATAATCCCGGTACCGTTTCTCAAAGCATAGTAAAATATGCTGGATGACGCCGGCCCGATCAATTTTTTCCCCAGCAGCTTGGCTGAGGCTTGTCGCGATGTCCTTCAATTCATCTGGAAAATCATTAGGCTGCTGGTTAACGTTAATGCCGATCCCAATGATCACTGAACGTACGCGGTCTTCTTCAGCCTGCATTTCCGTTAGGATACCGACTGTTTTTTTTCCGTTAATCAAAATATCATTTGGCCATTTAATATCCGTTTGGATGCCTGCTGCCTCTTCTATTCCCTGCACAACAGCTACTGCAGCAAGCAGAGTCAGCTGCGGTGTTTTTTGGAGCGGAATGTCAGGCCGCAAAATCAGGCTCATCCAAACACCGTTCCCTTCTTGAGAATGCCATACCCTAGACATTCGGCCCCTTCCGGCTGTTTGTTTGTCAGCCACCACGAGGGTGCCTTCCGGTGCGTTATTATTCGCGAGCTCATGAGCCGTTTTTTGCGTGCTTGAAAGAACGTCATGGTAAATAAGATGCTGGCCCATCACTTCCGTTTTTAATCCAAAACGAATTTCGCTTTCACTGAGTTTTCCGGGTTTTTTGATGAGCCGATATCCTTTTCTTCTAACGGCTTCTACTACATAACCCTCTTTCCGAAGCTCTTCAATATGCTTCCACACAGCAGTTCTTGAACAGCCGAGAGCATCACTGATTTTTTGGCCGGAAATAAATTCATTGCCGGCCTGAGAAAATAATTCAATAAGGTCTTTTCTTAATGTTGACCGCATGTCTTCAGCCACTCCTCTATGTGTTTCTTTTGATTGGAGAGCTTCCCTGTCACAACAGCCTGCTCGATCCGCTGTAATTCTTCCGACACCCATTTTCCAGCCGGCCGGTTTCGAAGCGCAAGCAAGTCCTTACCCGTGATATCAAGATCCTTAAGGCTTTTGATCGGCAGGTTTTGATAAGCGTACTGAATGTCCTTCAGTTTCTTTTCATCCAGTTTTTCGTTTTGCCGAAGCTGCGATATTTTGGCCGCAGAGAGCAGTGCTTTTTCCCCAGCTCTGTACATTGTCATTACGTCAAGGCTCTGGCCAAACGTATCGGCAATGTGAATGGCTTCCTTGATCACTTTTCCCGGGAGCTTCCAGGCTTTCAGGAAAAGGGGCGCGTCTTTCAAGACTATGCCAAGGTTAATTAAAAGAGCAGCCCAAAGTTCCTCACGGGATGTTAAAGAGAAGAATGGAAACTCACTCGTTGAAATCAGGTTTTCTCGTTTATGATAAAAACCAGGAAGCTCTTCATACAATCTCGTTTGAATGAGTGTTTGAAGCGCCTGGCGAGAAGCTCTTCCCTGCAGCAATTTCTCGAACTCTATAGTTTTTCGTTCGACTGAAACATGGGAGAGGAGTGATTTTTCTTTCGCAATGGCTTCTTCTGTTTCCGGTGAAAGCGTAAAGCCAAGCTGGCTCATAAAGCGTACGGCTCTCAGCATACGAAGCGCATCCTCTTGAAATCTATCCTCAGGCTTTCCAACGGTTCGAATCACTTTCTGATCAATATCTTTCTTGCCGCCAAAATAATCAAGCACCTTCCCGTCCGCTGTCATGGCCATCGCATTGATCGTTAAATCTCTGCGTTTTAGATCCTCTTCTAATGATGAGATAAATTGCACTTCTGACGGTCTTCTGAAATCAACATAATCAGATTCAGTCCGGAATGTCGTGACTTCATAGGTTTCATCCTCCCAGAGCACAATAATGGTCCCGTGCTCTTTGCCTACATCAACAGTCCGCTGAAACAGCCGTTCTACTTGATCAGGTGCCGCATCTGTCGCGATATCGACATCTCCGATCGTTCGTTTCATATAGCTGTCACGAACTGCGCCTCCGACAAAATAAGCCTGATGGCCTGCTTCGATTAAGATGCGGAGCACGGGAAGTGCTTTGATAAAAACTTTTTCCATGTGATCACTCCGGTTCTGCTAAATCGGCATAAATCTGTTCATACTGGCTGACAATTTTTTTAGAAGAAAATTCATTTTCAAGCATCTCTATTGCCGCCTTTGTAAAACGATTGCTTAGCTGTTCATCTTCTAAAATGCTCATCGCGCGGGCTGTTGCGGCCGTAACATCACCGACATCCACCAAAAATCCGCTCACATTGTTTTTTATAACCTCAGGGATACCGCCAATGTTTGTTCCAATACAAGGCACTCCGCAAGCCATCGCTTCAAGCAGGACAAGGCCAAAGCTTTCTTTTTCAGATAGCAGCAGCTTCAAATCGCTAATAGAATAAAGCTCTTCAACACGGTCTTGATTTCCAAGCATTAAGACTTGGTCTTCCAAGCCATATTTTCTGATAAGCTCGCAGGCTGTCGATTTCTCCGGACCGTCTCCGACTAAAAGCAGCTTCGCTTTCGTTTTGCCAGCGATATTGCGGAACACACGGATGACATCCTGCACCCGTTTAACCTTTCTAAAGTTGGACACATGGATGACGACTTTTTCATCTGGTAAAATTCCATGTTTCTCTTTAATCACCGCTGTGTTTTTCTTCAGATACACGCGCTCGTCTATAAAGTTATAAATCGTTTCAATTTTTTTCTCCGGTTTAATTAAATCGTACGTTTCAGCCGCAAGCGCTGAGGAGACGGCAGTCACCCTGTCTGATGACTCAATAGCAAAACGGATCAGATCTTTTAGAGACGGATCATAACCTAACACCGTGATATCCGTGCCATGCAAAGTTGTAACAATGCCGATATTGCGTTTCAGCATTTGTTTTGCAAGATAGGCGCAAACGGCATGCGGGAGAGCATAGTGAGCATGGATAATGTCTAAATTCTCCCGTTCCGCCACCTCAGCGATTTTGCTTGCCAATGTCAAATCATACGGAGGATACTTAAAAACAGCATATTGATTAACCTCAACTTCATGAAAATGAATATTGGGATGATATGTATTCAGTCTAAACGGAATGCTTGATGTGATGAAATGGATTTCATGTCCCTTTTCAGCAAGCTGCTTCCCCAGTTCTGTCGCAATGATACCTGAGCCTCCAACGCTCGGATAGCATGTGATTCCTATTTTTAGTTTTCTCATTGTTCGCCCCCAAGCACATCATGATCAAGCATCAGCATCCGTTTGGAAAAGAAACCTTCGGCATACTCCACGCCCGCTTCTTTACCGTAAAGCTTTTCTCTCGCTTCAACGATTTCAATATACCCATTCGTCAGAGGAGTAGAAACGGAATCCTTTGACGGGATAAACTGGCTTTTGTAGGCGTTGAGGCTTTGTTTCTTTGCCTCTATTGTATCCGAGATATCAATAACAAAATCCGGCTGATGAAAACCATTTATCATATAATAGTAAACCTTGCTGACTTTATGCGCCGGAAGGCTTTTTTCGTCTTTATATTTATGGATTCCGGCGGAAAATATCGCTTCTTCCACCAGTGCAGCCGCATTGCCGTGATCCGGATGGCGATCCTTTTTATACGGCATAAAAACCGCTTTTGGCCGACAGATTCTGATGACAGTGACAATTGACCGAATTGCCTGATCACTCATTATTAGGCCGCGGTCTGGAAGCGTTAGCTGAATTCTTTTATCTGCGCCTAATATGCGGGCTGCTTCAGCTGCTTCTTCTTTACGCAAACTGACCGTACCGTTAGAAGAGAGTTCCGCTTCTGTCAAATCGCATATCATTACTTTTTTTTCCTGTTTGACAAACTTCGCTATTGTGCCGCCCATTCCGATCTCGACATCATCACTGTGGGCGCCAAAAGCAAGAACGTCAGCATTATACATTCGGCTCTTCTCCCCGAAGAAGGTCACGGAATTCGAAAACACCTTCATCAAGTGTGCGCACAAGAATTTCCGCAGTACCCATATTTGTGGCGAGCGGAATGGAATACACATCACATAAACGGATTAATGCCGAGACATCCGGTTCATGCGGCTGCGCGGTCAGCGGGTCGCGCAAAAAAATGACAAGATCGAGTGCATTGGCAGCGATCAGTGCACCGATTTGCTGGTCTCCCCCTAAAGGGCCGGATTGAAAACGTTCAATTTGAAGACCTGTCGCCTCATGAATTTTCAACCCTGTGGTTCCGGTTGCGTATAGATCATGATTCTTTAAAATATCCCGATAGGCAGTCGTAAATTGAACCATATCCTGTTTTTTCTTGTCATGCGCGATCAAAGCAATTTTCATTGTTTATCCCCCCGTCTAATCAATGATATTTTCTAAACCATACACAAGCTGATCAATCTTCATGACTTGTTCGACTGACAGTTTAACGCCTGACATGAAAGAAGCACGGTTATAAGAATCATGGCGTATCTGAAGCGTTTGGCCATCCATGCCGAACATGACCTCCTGATGCGCGATCAGTCCCGGAAGACGGACGCTGTGCAAGCGAATACCGTTTTGCTCCGCTCCTCTTGCTCCTGGGAGAATTTCTTTTTCATCCGGATGTCCTTGCTGCTTTTCTTTACGGACTTCTGAAATCATTTCCGCTGTTTTAAGCGCAGTTCCGCTTGGTGCGTCAAGCTTCTGGTCATGATGAAGCTCAATAATCTCAACATCCTCAAAATAGTTGGCAGCCATTTTTGAAAATTTCATCATCAGTATCGCACCGAGCGCAAAATTTGGCGCGATGATGGCTCCAATCCCTTTTTCTTCTGTTAAAGATGTGAGCTCTTTTAAATCAGCTTCTGAGAAACCGGTTGTTCCGACAACTGGACGGACTCCGTGCTCTAATGCAATTTTTGTATGTACTTTTCCGATTTCGGGCGTTGTTAAATCAATCAAGACATCCGGTTGTGTTTCTGTAAAACAGGCATGGATATCTGTATAAATGAAAGCATCTGACTCAACAGGCATCACATCAGATAATTTTTGCTGATCGTATGTATGGTCTATGGCCCCGACAAGGTCAAAATGAGGTGTTCGTTCTGCCAATTTAACAGCTTCCTGCCCCATTCTTCCACGCGGTCCCGCAATGACTACTTTAATTGTTTCGTTTGACATCTCGATCTCCTCTACTTTCCTTCTTCTTTTCTGGTCCAGCGATCTTTATCTCTTGTATTAAATTTATGCATGACTCGGTCGTGGGCTTCCTCTAAAGAGATATCAAGGGAGTTGGCTAAACAAACCAATACAAATAGCACATCGCCCATTTCCTCTTCCATGCTTTTATCATCTTCAGTCGCTTTTTTTGGTTTTTCTCCATAACGGTGATTCACTTCTCTGGCAAGCTCGCCCAGTTCTTCAGTCAGCCTCGCCATCATGGCCAGCGGGCTGAAATATCCTTCTTTAAATTGGCCGATGTAACGGTCTACTTCAGCCTGTATGTCTTTCATTGTTTTATCACTCACTG